>JAFNZB010000264.1 GCA_017383055.1 Burkholderiaceae bacterium
CCATTCACTGCCCGGAGAAATCGTTTCTGCCACGGTCTTAGCAGGATCCAGTTGAGCTCGTAATTGGTCGAAATACGCAATCTGTAAATTCGTCCCTAACTTGATTGAGCCGCTATCAGGTTCGTTTTTGCCCAAGATGAGCGAAATCAAAGTGCTCTTGCCGACACCGTTTCGGCCGATGAGTCCTAAGCGATCGCCACGTAAAAGACGGAAGTCTAAGTCCTTGACAATGGTTTTGTCGGCGTATTTTTTGTTAACTTTTTCTAATTCGGCAACGATTTTGCCGCTACGCATGCCAGCATCAATGTTGAGATTGATTTGTCCCATACGATCGCGGCGAGCGGCTCGCTCTTCACGCAATGCCTCTAAGCGACGAACTCGCCCTTCGTTTCGTGTACGACGAGCTTCAATGCCTTTACGAATCCAAACTTCTTCTTGGGCCCAAAATTTGTCGAATTTGCGACGGGCAATGTCCTCAGCTTCGAGTTCTTCTTCCTTTCGAGCTTCATAAGCTTCGAAATTGCCGGGATAGCTTCGAAGAATACCTCGGTCAAGTTCGATAATTCGTGTGGAGACTGTGTCCAAGAATGCACGGTCGTGAGTGATGACCATCAAAGATTTCGAGCCTCGATATTCGGACACAATCATTTCTTCGAGAATCAAAATCCCCTCAATGTCGAGGTGGTTAGTCGGCTCGTCCAGCAAAAGCAAATCACAGGAAAGTGACAAAGCCAAGGCAAGAGCGGCGCGCTTTTTTTCACCGCCGGATGCTTTCGTAGGATCGACATCGCCGTCGAGCTTGAAACGGTGTAAGTACTCTTCTAAGCGAGCGATTCGTAACCATTGTTCGCGTTCATCGGCGATGTCCGCAAAGTGACCTCGCAGGGCCAAGGACTCTCGCATGCTCGGCGCTTCAGGCAATAGCGGCTCTTGTTCGACATATGCAATGTGCAAGCCGTCCAAGACAATTCGCGAACCGTCATCGAGTTTTTCGATGCCGGCAATGACCTTCAAAAGGGAGCTTTTACCCGTGCCGTTTCGGCCGATGACCCCGATGCGTTCGTTGTCATGCACCGAAAAATTGGCATGATCGAGCAAGGGCTGATCGCCGAATGCAAGCTCGGCTTCTTGTAGCGTCAACAAAGTGGTCATTGAGCGGTTCCTTGGGCACTTTGCGAGGCCGTTTCAGGCGTTTTTTCGGTACTAATCGCTACGCTAGACATTTCGGCATTTTCTCCCGACGTAGGCTCTTGAGCTTCCGGATTTTCTTGTTGTTGACGTTGAGCTTGGGCAGCCTTACGAATTTCTTCCAAAACTTCCGGACTTACGAGCGGCTTTTGCAAATGTTCAACGGAACGAGCTTTGATTTGATTGGACAAAATCACGGCAGATTGTGCGTGGCGCTCAACCACAGGACTTGTGGCATGGTCAAAAGACAAATGACCGGTCATACCGAGGAATTGAATCGACGTGTTCCAATGAGCCCATTGATCAGCCAAACGATAGGCATCCACACCAAAGGCAAACAAACGACGTTCCAAGAGCGTCGTGGGCATTTCCATACTGAATCGCTCAAGGAAGTCTTCCTTGTTGTTATGAAGAACCATAGGTGCTTCAACGATGCCGACGTTTTGCATGTCATAGGTCAAAGACGCAGCCGTACTTTGTGTCGGATCGCCGGGATTTAATAAGCTAGTGCCCCAAACGCGTGTCAAACGTGGCAAGCGCGGGCGTACCAATGCAGCCGTGCGCGCATCCATTGCAAGGAATGCGGCATAGAAGGGGGGTTCCTTAAAGGCTTGTTGTGCTTTGTATTCTTGCATCAAACGCTTATTTTTCAATCGAATACGTTGGTAGCCGTAAGGATCCTCTACCGGGTCAGGCAATTCTTCCAATTCCGGCATGTCATCATTCGGATCGATTTGTTCTTCATAGAGCTTTTGTTGAGCCAACAATTCCGGCGTCAATACAATGCGTTCAAAAGGCACTTGGGCCTTTTCAAGCTCTTCTGCGAAGATATTGCCGATACGAGTCTCCAACGGAGCTTTCGTTTCGAAAATAGCGACCTTGGGCGTTTCTCCTTTGGAGTCGATTTCAGGTAAAGCCCCGACGGCAATCTTAACGATGTCACGAGCTTCTTCTTCTTGAGACAACGAATAGCTCATCATCAATTCAGGAGCGACAACATCGTGGTAAGGCAAATTCAACGAGACGACAGGTAGGGGCAAAAATTCCAATTGCGCGACTTGGTCGACTTCGTCACGCGTGATCGGGCCAATTGCTACCGAGGCACCGCTCAAAGCGGCGTCCTGAAGATGCGACAAAGCCGTTTGCCCTTGTTTACGGGGCAACAATAAAATTTTGGCGGGCGTGTTGCTCGTCGAATTGGCAGCGATAACGCCGTTACTCATGGCTTGGGCAACTTGAGCAAAAGCGCTATCGTTGGTCGGCAACAATAATGCGATTGTCAAAGAATTTTGGGCAGCCTGACCTAGGGGTACTTGTGCAGTTGCACACAGAGACAGGGACGCTAAAATAGCAGAGCTAACATAACGAACAATCAAACGGGTATTCACAATGTCATCCACAGTTAGTCAATGGGCCGATCAACTCCTCATGAAAAAAGCAGGAGTCGATCTTCAAACTTTTCCTCAAGGCGCTTTCTACATCGTCGGCTTGCCGATTGGCAATGCGGGCGATATCACGCTTCGTGCACTTTGGATTCTCTCGATTGCTGATGTCGTGGCAGCAGAAGATACCCGAGAAACGAAAAAATTATTAGATCGTTACGGTATCGATGTTCCTACGGTATCTGTGCGAGAACACAACGAAGTAGCACAGGCTAATATGATAATTGAACGGCTGAAAAAGGGGGAACGCGTTGCGCTAGTAACCGATGCGGGTACGCCAGCAGTGTCCGATCCTGGTGCGCGAGCTGTTCGTGGAGTGATGGAAGCGGGCTTCCGCGTCATTCCTGTGCCAGGTGCTAGCGCTGTTGTGACAGCGTTGTCGGCAGCTGGTTTAGAACCGAGTGGTTTTCACTTCTATGGATTTTTGCCGCCTCAAACGAAAGCTCGCCAACAGGTGTTGAGCCAATTGGCCGGACGTCAAGAAAGTTTCGTTCTTTACGAGGCCCCTCATCGCATTGTTGACGTTTTGAAAGACATGGCCAAAGTTTTACGTCCCGAACGTCGAGTGGTCGTTGCGCGTGAGATTACGAAAAAGTTCGAAACGTTTACGGCTGTGCTTTGCAAAGATTTGGATGCGTGGGCAAAGGCTCATGAACCGCGCGGCGAATATGTTATTTTGGTCGATGAAGAGCCTTCTGTAGCTCAAGACGGTCTATCAGAGCAAGATCAAGCTTGGGTGTTAGCAATCGCCAAAGAATTGCCGGCAAGTAAAGCCGCTGCCGTTGCGGCCAAAGTTACCGGCATGAAGCGCGATGTCATTTATCAATGGCTTTTAGCACAAAAGCATTAATCGTCTTCTTCTTCGCGTAAAGCATCTGGGATGAGGGCATTAAAATCATAGATGCCCTTGTCCATCAGGTGCGATGGCGCGACTCGTGTCATACTCATCATGATGTTGTAAATGCGACTGTCGTAGTCGCGATCCCATTCACGAATCAGTGCTTTGATTTCTGCGCGTTTTTTATTTTCAATCTTTCGACAAATTTCCTTAGAAACGATCGGGTAATTTCGATATTGGACCCATCGCTCCACTTCATATTCTCGCACGTAAGCCAGGGGGCGAATCACGACATTTTTGCCGTCATCGCTACGAAGAATCGGGGGCATGCCTTTGAGACGTCCACCGTAGAACATGTTAAGTAACAGCGTACTGACGATGTCGTCCATATGATGGCCGAGTGCGATTTTGGTGATACCTAATTCTTTGGCGACACGATAGATGATGCCTCGACGAAGTCGAGAGCAGACGGAGCAAACATTTCGCCCTTCGGGAATCACACGTTGAACGATTGACCACGTGTCCTGATCTTCGATGTGGTATTTCACGCCGATTTCTTTGAGGTAGTTCGGGATGACATCTTTGGGGAAGCCGGGCAAATGTTGGTCGACATTGACGGCAATCAGCTCGAAATTGACGGGGGCGCGTTGTTGGAGTTTACGTAATACATCCAACAGAACATAACTGTCTTTGCCGCCCGACATGCAAACCATCACGCGATCGCCTTCTTCAATCATGTTGAAGTCTTCAATGGCCTTACCAGCTAAGCGCATGATGCGCTTTTCATTCTTTTTCTCGGCAACGGATTTCTTTCGTTTACCGTCATTACTTGCTTCTTGTTTGGCACAGGCCATGTCGTCTTCTTGGACGATTGGAATGATTTTGTCAGTCATTTTTTTCTCGGAAAATTTCAATGCCGGCACTACGGATGTTGCAATAAGCCTGAGTTTTTTCACTACGAACCAAAACAGCATGCACAGCCGGGTGTACCAATAACTTCGAAGCGATGGCTTCAATCAATGTTTCTTGTAAATCGATATGGCCGCTTGCAATAACTTGGTCTACAGCATCGACTACCAAGTCGTAATTGTAGGCATTGGCAATATCATCACGCTCATTGGCGGTCGTCACAAAGACTTCTATGTTGAAAATGACAGGCTGTGCTGCCAATCGTTCATGATCGTAGGCTCCGATGCGGACTTCGCGAGCGATGTCGCGCAAAATAATGCGACGGCAACGTTTCAAATTTGAGTTTAAATACCAAGTCATGACATCAACTCCTTGATCGTTTCTAAGCGGGCTTGACGAATGGCAATGGGGATTTGTGATTTATCTTGTTGGACCCTGGCAATGGTGCCGGCGTCAACTGCACACATATGAGCCATGGCTTTAAGCCAAAAATCGTCATTCAAACCAAGCGTGGATCGCAGAACCCTCAAGAGCGATTCGAAGCGTTGCGGACGTCGCAAAACATCGCCGCACTCCAATATGTTGAGAACCGATTCGGGACTCTGAGCGACTTGAATCGGCGTTCGAAGACGGGTGACTAAATCGACTAAATCGATAATGTCGCTTGGAGTGCGAAGGGCTTTAAAAAATTGATTCAAAGTTTCCGCGCTATCAACATTTGCTAATAAGACGGCAAACCGCTCGGCCAGCGAAAAGGATTGGTTTGCACATTCATCTAGGTGCTTTAACGTTGTCGTTGACACGTCAATTCTGTTGAAAAGACGTTGCCATAGGCCACATCGTTTTAAGACCTCAATCATGATCGATGGGTGTTTTTCCATCAGTCCTTTGCGGAATTCCTGAAATACTCGTTCGGCAACAAGCGCATCGGCTTCCCCGTTTTGAACCATTTCTTGCATCAAAGTCATGGTTTCGTCAGCAACGCTAAATTGTGGGAATCGTGCATTGAAACGAGCAACTCGCAATATGCGTACGGGATCTTCTTTGAATGCGTCAGAAACATGTCGCAATCGGCAGTGACGGATATCGTCAATGCCACCGTACGGATCAAACAATTGACCGTCAGCCATGGCCATTGCATTGATTGTGAGGTCACGACGAGAGAGATCTTCTTCCAATGTGACCGTGGGAGCCGTATCGAATTCAAAACCGTGATAGCCGGGGGCGACCTTACGCTCTAGTCGTGCCAACGCATATTCTTCATGTGTTTTCGGATGTAAAAAAACCGGAAAGTCTTTGCCGACCGATTGGTATCCTAATGCGAGCATTTCCTTGGGGGTGGCTCCGACAACAACCCAATCTCGATCACCTTGCGGTAAATCGAGATGGTGGATTTCTCGTAGAAAATGGTCACGGACCCAGCCGCCGACGCTGTAAATCTTTTTCATCAGATTGTGTCTTTACTAGTTACGGGTTTAGGTTCGATAGTTCCCAAAATCTTCTTTAGCGATGGAATCGCCTTCCCGGACAACTGCGAGTATTCGATAGTGTTGGCCAGTACGTTTTGCACATAAGTGCGAGTTTCCGTAAATGGAATCGTTTCGACGAAAATGGCACCCTCAACGGGCTTAGTTAATGAAGCTCGCCAGGTGAACGATCGGTGTGGTCCTGCATTGTAGCCGGCTGTTGCCAAAACAATGTTTTCATCGAGTCGATCCAGAAGCAGTCGCAAATAGGCCGTTCCTAGATGCAAGTTGGTTTCGACGTCATAGATTTGATTGGCGTCGAAGTGTTGCATTTCAATTTTATTGGCGACCCATTGAGCCGTGGTCGGCATGATTTGCATCAATCCGTTCGCGCCGACAGTTGAGCGAGCCGTGACAATGAAACGAGACTCTTGGCGGATCAGACCGTAAACCCAATCCTTGGAAATATTTGCCTGTTCACTGAAAGACTCAATGAGAGGTAAATACGGTCTTGGGTAAAGCAAATTGTTTGCAACGGGTAGCGAACGTATGCGCTCGGCGGTGTTGATCATGCGATGCAACAAATTCTTTTCTTTGGCCCAATGAGCCATCGTCAAAAGTGCATGGGCATCTTTGCCACGAAGTTGCCAGTTCCATTCGCGGTGGCCGAAGTTGTTCATTCCCAAGTCGTAGAAAGCACGCGCGCGTTGAAGACCAACATTGTGATCGAGCAATTTCAAAGCTTCGAGGTTGATTTTTGGTTCAGTACTCGGTTGATAAAGAATACTCTTCCCAAGCTCTTCTGCCGCTAACTTTCCATAAAAAGATCGAACGTCGGGGATTTGTTTCCATAGCTTAATGGCTTTTTGTTTTTGCCCCGATTCTGCCAAAGCTCGGCCTCGCCAATAAATCCAATTGGGTTGAATGGAGAGTGACTTGGGCATGCTTTGAATCAATTGATCGAGCGTTTTCCAACGTTGTTCACGTAAGGCTGCCCGAGCTCGCCATTCGACGCATCGATTGGGATTGATGGAATAGATGCCGTTACAAACATTTTGTCCGCCCTTGGCGTACCAAGATAGCGTTTCAGGTAAATGATCCAACGCGGCAACATAGCCAATTCGACCCCAAACGCTAGCTCGCTCCGAACTCGTCAGTCGAGGTTGTAGAGCTTGTCCAACTTTGGCTGCGGCTTTGATGTTTGTGCGAGAAAGACGGTAAAGGCCGATCAAGGCGACCCGTTTGTCGCGTTTGTTGATTTTTTTGCCGTAGCGGTTGTACCACTTTGTTGTCTGATTTAAAGCCAGCTTGGCTTCTTTAATCGGGAAGCCACGTTGTTTTGCTAGTGCGTCCAAAACGGCATTGGCTCGGTTGATTCGATTTTGTTCGATCAATGTAAGCAAATAAGCAAAGGCGCTCGAGGGGGAGCGGCGAATCATGGTTTGAGCTGCTTTTTGGCAAACAGCCAAATCACCGATTTGAGCATTTTTTAGAAGTCGTTGTGATTCTGCAACGATCGCTGGAAGTGTTTTTTTATTGGCCTTTTCTAAGCGATGATAGATATCCCAGCAACGGAAAATGGGCTCGTCGGCATTCCAAACGAGTTTGTTTCGTTGATTTTGAAATTCGTTCCAACGATTTTCTTCGTATAAGTTTGAAGCAACACTTGTGAGCCAATCCGTTCGGAATCGCTCTTCGATGTATTCGCCTTTGTGGTCTTTCAAGAAAGCATCACGTTTAGCCTTTAAATCGGCGTTCAGAAAGCCGAGATTGGCTTGCGTGATCAGAGACCAGTTTTGAACGTAGCTCTCTAAAGTGTGGCCGTTTAAACGCGTCTCTAATGCACTCAATCGTCCTAATTCTTGTTGATGAAAAGCCAACTGCGCCATCATGAGCTTTTCTTCGTCCGTGGCGGAGTCGAATGCACTAATCGATTGATTCTTTTCGTCTACGTGAATAAACGGCGCAAACTCGATATCGCTACCGACAGTCGACAAAAGGGATTGGCCTACAGCATTTGTGCAGGCCAACGTCAACAACGGTAACGAGAGAAAAACGGGTTTAAACTTCATGATTACCACTTTAGCGAAAAAAATCGTTTTACGCTGACTCTTATGGATAAAAAAACGCTACGTAAAGCCCTTTTACAAATTCGTGTTGCTCGTTCATGGGGTCAAGAGCAACAGAAAATCACTGAGCATCTAAAGGCATATTTTCTTACTCATCCGACTCGTACCGTCGGACTTTATTGGCCAATTAGAAAAGAGATCGATTTGCGAGGGGTAATGCAGAGCCTTCAACGAGAAGGTGTTGTCGAACGGTTGGCTCTCCCTCGACTGAATGGCAAGACGATGAGTTATTTGCCATGGACACAAAAAAGTGTTTTAACTGAAAACGCAATGGGTTTAATTGAGCCGGCGTTCGGCGAGGAATTGATTCCGGACTGTTTATTGGTTCCCTGTGTGGCGATGGATCGGCTGGGGCGTCGTTTGGGGTATGGCGGTGGGTATTTCGATCGATATCTTGAGAAATATACAAATATTATGACCGTTGGAGTTTTGGCCAGCGTTTTTTTAAAAGAATCGATTCCGTTGGAGTCGCATGATCGAGGATTAGAGGCCTCTGTGACGGAAAACGGTTGGCAAAACTATAAAAAATGACGCCACCCTGAAAGGATGGCGTCCAAATCTAACGAAAGCTCTTACTTTTCGTCTTTTTTCGCACTAGCTTCGATTAAAGCACTCAATGCCGCTTCGACTTCGGTCAATTGGGTTTCTTCAACCAAGTAAGCCGTCTTCGGAGCATTTTCTTGCGTCGTTGTGATACGGATTACCGCCGGATCTGCTGCCAATGCGTCCTTTTTAAGGGCGGCAATCGCCATGCCGGCATCGCGGCCGCTATCAAAGGCAACGCTTTGCAACAAAACGCGACCGCTAGCGGTTGTCAATTTGAAATAGAACTTACCGTCCTTTTCACGATATTGCTTAAAAATCGGCAATTGAACCTTTTTCTTTTCTTCGACCTTGGCTTGCGTTTGACCGAAAACGGCGAAATCGCGTAAGCCAACGGCTTTAGTGACTTGTTGCATGAAGGGGATTGCGATGGCACGAGCCTTTTTGGCGCCTTCTTGCAAAATGGCTTCGATCTTGGCCGGATTGCTCATCAATTCTTCATAACGTTGACGCATCGGGCCGATTTCGGATTCGATTTTGTCGAACAATTCTTGCTTGGCATCACCCCAACCAAGACCGCCAATCAAGCGAGCACGGAAGTCATCCGCTTCTTCTTGCGTGGAGAATGCTTCGTAGATGGCCGTCAACGAGGTGGAGTCCGGATCCTTCGGTTCTCCCGGCAAGCGGCTGTCGGTCGTGATAGAGAAAATGGCTTCCTTAATAGCCTTGGGGCCACCTTCGAACAACGGGATAACGTTGTTATAGCTCTTACTCATCTTGCGGCCATCCAAGCCGGGAAGGACTTCGTGCGTTGTGTCGACCACGGCTTCCGGCATCACAAAGAAGGGTTTGTCAGCCGGGGCATACAAGAAGTTAAAGCGCGTTGCGACGTCGCGCGCCATTTCCAAGTGTTGGATTTGATCCTTGCCGACCGGAACCTTATGCGCGTTGAAAATCAAGATATCGGCGGCCATCAAAATGGGATAACAATACAAGCCCATGGAAATGCCGGCATCAGGATCTTCTTTATTCTCAACGTTGGCATCCAATGCAGCTTTGTAGGCGTGAGCACGGTTCATTTGGCCTTTGGAGGTGCAACACGTCAAAATCCAATTCAAGAGCGGGATTTCAGGGATGTCGCTTTGTCGGTAGAAAACTACACGATCCGGGTCAAGGCCGGCTGCTAACCATGTTGCGGCGATTTGTAAACGGGAGCGTTCAATACGGTCGGGATCCTGGCACTTGATCAAGGCATGCAAGTCAGCCATGAAAAAGAAGCTTTCCGTATCAGCGTTTCGGCTCGCAGCGATAGCCGGGCGAATGGCGCCGACGTAGTTACCGATGTGTAACGTACCGGTGGTGTTGATACCGGTTAATACGCGTGTAGTCATGTTTTTTACCCTAAATTCAATAGCAACTGGTTAATCGTAAAGAGAAAGCGCCGACTTTTCAATCGGCGCTTTCAATTCTTTGATGGCTATCTAAGCAATGTTAGAAACCGGCATCAGCACGAAGGGCTTCAGCCTTGTCGGTCTTTTCCCACGTGAATTCCGGTTCTTCACGACCGAAGTGACCGTAAGCGGCCGTCTTGGAGTAAATCGGACGCAAGAGGTCGAGCATTTGAACGATGCCACGCGGACGAAGGTCAAAGTGACGTTCGACCAATTGAGCGATCTTTTCGTCAGCGATAACGCCCGTACCGAACGTGCGGACCGTTACGTTGATCGGCTTGGCAACGCCGATAGCGTAAGAAACTTGCACTTGGCAACGGCTTGCCAATTTGGCGGCAACGATGTTCTTGGCAACGTAACGGCAAGCATAAGCGGCAGAACGGTCAACCTTGGATGCGTCCTTACCAGAGAAAGCACCGCCACCGTGCGGGCATGCGCCACCGTATGTGTCGACGATGATCTTACGACCCGTCAAACCACAGTCGCCTTGCGGACCGCCAACCACGAAACGACCCGTCGGGTTAATCAAGAAACGCGTGTCCTTGAGCCATTCTTGCGGCAAAACCGGCTTGATGATGTGTTCGATGATGGCTTCGTTGAATTCCGGCTTCATCTTGTTGCCGTCGCTCATGCGCGGATCGTGTTGGCTGGAGAGAACAACCGTGTCGATGCCAACCGGAACACCGTTTTCATAGCGCAACGTCACTTGGCTCTTGGCGTCAGGACGCAAGAAGTCGAGCGTGCCGTTACGACGAACGATGGATTGTTGTTGGACCAAACGGTGTGCGTAGTAAATGGCTGCCGGCATCAACGTCGGCGTTTCATCACAAGCGTAACCAAACATCAAACCTTGGTCGCCGGCGCCTTGTTCGAGGTAGTCGTCGCTAGCACGGTCAACGCCTTGTGCGATGTCGTTGGATTGTTTGTCGTAACCAACCAAGACGGAGCAACCCTTGTGGTCGATGCCGTAATCGGAGTTGTCGTAACCGATACGCTTGAGCGTTTCGCGGGCGATGTCGATGTAATCAACGTTGGCTTGCGTCGTGATTTCACCTGCGAGCACCACCAAACCGGTGTTACAAAGCGTTTCAGCGGCAACGCGGCTATACGGGTCTTGTGCCAAGATGGCGTCCAAGATGGCGTCGGAGATTTGGTCGGCGACCTTATCGGGATGGCCTTCAGAAACGGATTCCGAAGTAAAGAGATACGTGTTGGACATGCTACATTCCTTTATTTTTTATGTCAGTGGAACGAGCGCCACCGCACAAAAATAGAAATGCGGCTGACGCTTTAGCGGTATTTATTACGCCCCGCAAGTTGTCGGTTAACTCGGCGTGTCAGCGAATACTACACAAATTTTATTAAAAAACAAGAGCCTAAAGGGGGTATTCTTTGTAAAAAAATCCCCGTACTCAATAAGTACCATTCAATCGGAAGGATTCGACGCTTTATCTGTTGAGCTTTTATGGGTAGTTAAAAGGTTTGGCTCTTGATTGGAACTACTCAAAATAAATGTTAAAACCTTAATTTTTCAACTAAAAGGCCTCATTTTCCTAAGCACAATCATCAAAAACTAAGGTAAAGTTCCTTCCTATGGAAACGCTCTTATATTTATTTTCTCGTTTGCCCATGTCTTGGATGCGAGCCATTGGTCGCACCGTGGGCGTGCTTATCTATAAATCCTCGGCTTCGTATCGTGAACGCATTCACGAAAATCTTCGTTATGCCGGAATTGATTCTGAAGAAATGGCCCTCCGTGTTGCCGCAGAACAAGGTGTTCAAGGGATTGAGGCTCCTTGGGTCTGGGGACGTGGTCGACAAGACTATTTGAAACAAACCTATGTCTCGGCGGAAGATGAAGCGAAGTTGCGTCAAGCGATTGAGGGTCGTGCCGTTGTTTTCTTGACTCCGCACATCGGTTGTTATGAAGTGGCACCTTCTTGGTTTGCTGAAAAAGTTCTCAAAGGGACCGATAAAAATATTGCCATTTTGTATCGAGTTCCTCGTAAGTCCTACCTTCGAAAGTTGGTTGGCGAAGGGCGCCAAACTCCAAATGTTTTGCCCTGTTCGGCAGATTTGAAGGGTGTCCGTCAGATTTTGCGAACATTGAAATCCGGTGGGATGGCCGGTATTTTGCCTGACCAGGTTCCTTCAAATGGCGAAGGTGTTTGGGCTCCTTTCTTTGGGAAACAGGCCTATACGATGACGTTCCCGTTGCGTTTGATTCGTCAATTTAAGGCTGTCGTTGTGATGGCGCGCTCCGAACGTATTCCAGAAGGTTGGCATGTTTCGTGGAAGATTTGGGATGAAGAGTTGACCGGAGATGATGCTCAAGATGCTGCATTGATGAATCGTTTAATCGAAGAGACGGTTTTGGAGTGCCCGCATCAATATTTGTGGTCTTATAACCGATACAAGTGTCCGTCCGGTGTTCAGAAGCCCCAGTAAAGAATAGTTATGAAATCATTGATGAATTTTTTCTCTCGTGTGTGGTTACAAGTGGTTTTTGCGTCGGCTTCATGGTCGATGGCAACCCGAGTACGCTTTGCGAAGGTGATGGCCTTCTTGTTTTGGCATTTGGTTCCCAAACGCCGTCATGTGACATTGACTAATTTGCGTGTTTGTTTTCCCGATTGGACGGAAGAAAAGCGCATCGAAGTGGCTAAAGAATGTTTCTTTAATTTATCTCGTGCCGCTTTGGATCACGGCGTTCTGTGGAAAGGTTCTCGTGAACAAGTGCTCGAGATGGTCAAGTTCGATGACGGTCTTGTCGAATGTTTGAGTAACGAAGAAAATCGTCCCTTGATCATGATTGCTCCTCACTTTGCCGGTTTGGATGCAACGGGTATCGCATTTAATACATTTGTTCGCGGTGTTTCGCTTTATCAACGCCAGTCCAATCCGGTTTGGGATAAGGCCGCTTATGACGGTCGTATGCGTTTTAGCGATCCAATTTTGATCGCAAAGAGCGATCAAAGCGATCTTCGTCCGGTCATTCGTGCGATGCGTCAAGGTTTGCCGTTTTATTATTTGCCTGATATGGATCACGGTCGTCGTAATTCCATTTTCGTGCCGTTTTTCGGTGTACCCGCAGCGACGTTGCCGATGGCCTCTCGTTTAGCCAAAATGACCAAGGCCAAAGTGCTTATGTGCATGCCTGAAATGACTGAATGGGGTTATCAAATTCATGTGACGGACTTCTTTGATAATTTTCCGACCGACAATCCCGAAGCCGATACGATTCGGGTAACGCAGGAATTGGAAACTTGGATTAAGAAGTATCCGTCTCAGTATATGTGGACACATCGCCGCTTCAAGACGCGACCGGAAGGTGAGCCTTCCATTTATTGATATGCGAATCAAGTTTTCCAAGATGCACGGAGCCGGTAATGACTTCGTGATGCTCGACGGGGTCAGTCAAACACTCGAGCTTCGTGCAGAGGATATTCGATTTATAGCCGATCGCCATCTTGGGATCGGTGCGGATCAGGTGCTATTGGTTTCAACAAGCGAAAATCCGAATGTGGATTTTCGCTATCGTATTTTTAATCAAGACGGTTCCGAAGTGGAACAATGTGGCAATGGCGCACGTTGTTTTGTGAAATTCGTTCGTCATTGTGGTTTGACTGATAAAAAGAAAATTCTCGTGCAAACGATGAAGACGGTGATTGAACCCGAGTTGTTGGCCGATGGCCGAGTAAAGGTCAATATGGGGGCGCCGATCTTTGACTTGTCCCAACTGCCTTTTGCTCCGGGGGCATTGCCGACTCGATATTTAGGTCGAGCGAAGCAATGGCAACTCGATCACGCCGAAGGTTCGTTGTGGTTTGCAGCGCTATCGATGGGAAATCCCACGGCAACGGTGTTTGTACAAAACGTTGGGACAACGCCTGTGGATCAATGGGGGCAATTGATTGGCGAACATCCGATTTTTCCGAATCGAACAAATGTGGCATTCTTGGAAGTTTTGGATAAAAATAACGCCCGTATTCGAGTTTTTGAGCGAGGTGCCGGAGAGACGCTCGCTTGTGGTTCCGGGACTTGTGCTGCCATTGTGGCGGCCATGAACGCCGGATTATGTCAGGACTTTGTCGAAGTACAGGCCCAAGGTGGTCAATTACGAATCGAATGGGACGGATTGGAAGATTCGCCTGTTTATTTGATTGGTCCGGCCGAGCATGTTTTCGACGGTGAATTAGAAATTTGAGGAACGCAAAATGGTTCAAGTGTGGTTGAAAAAAGGCAAGGAACGTTCTTTGTGGCGTCGTCACCCGTGGGTGTATGACACGGCTGTACAAAAAGTTTCTGGCAAACCCCAAAACGGCGAGACCGTCCAAGTCATGTCTTATGACGGTAAGTTTTTGGCATGGGCTTCTTATTCTAAGGATTCCACGTTGCGTGCTCGTTGCTGGTCGTTTATCGAATCCGAAACGATCGATGCGCAATGGTTTGAACATAAGATTACCAAGGCATTGGCCGCTCGTGAGCACCTCTTTGAACGAACGAGTGCCATTCGTGTGATTATGGGTGAGGCTGACCAATTGCCGGGTTTGGTCGTGGACCGCTACGGTGATTTCTTTGTTACTCAATTCCAATCGGCCGGTGTGGAATATTGGCGTGAAACGATTGCTGATATTTTGATGAAGCAATCGGGTATTCGAGGTATTTTTGATCGCTCTGATGCTGCAACTCGTCATCGTGAAGGCTTACAAGAGCGAGTCGAAGTATTACGAGGAGAAGAACCGCCTGAACAAATTGAGGTTGTCGAAGACGGCATTCGCTATGGTGTTGACGTTCGAAATGGTCACAAGACTGGTTTCTACGTTGACCAACGTGATAGCCGCTATTTGGCCCAACGCTTGGCGCGTGAATTTAAGGCTCGCCACGGTCGTGGTATGCGTGCCTTGAATTGCTTCTGTTACACGGGCGGCTTCTCGTTGGCGTTATTGGCGGGTGGTGCCGATGAGGTTGTGTCTGTGGACTCTTCCGGTGAGGCATTGGAGACGGCTCGTAAGAACGCCGAACGCAACGGTTTCTGTGAAGAAAAGGCTAAATGGGTTCAAGCTGATGTGTTCGATTTCTTGCGTAAGGCTCGTGATGCCGGTGATACGTATGATTTGGTGATTTTGGATCCGCCGAAGTTTGCTTCGAGTCATCGTCATGTCGATCGTGCTGCTCGTGCGTATAAAGACATTAATTTGAACGGTTTGCGTATTGTTTCGCCCGAAGGCCAATTGTTGACCTTCTCTTGCTCTGGCGCTATGGATGTGGATTTGTTCCAAAAGGTGATTGCAGGTGCCGTGATCGACTCCAAACGTGAGGCTTGGATGGTGTCTCGTTTGGGTGCGGGTGAGGATCATCCCTTGATGATGACGTGTCCGGAAGGCGAATATTTGAAAGGCCTTCACTTGAAATTACGTTAAGCCGATCGGGAGTCGAATGATGGAGATGATGCCGCAAATACCCGTGACAATTTTGACGGGTTTTTTGGGTGCCGGTAAGACGACGCTTTTGAATCGAATCCTTCGTGAAGATCACGGTCATCGCATCGCTGTGGTTGAAAACGAATTCGGTCAGGAGGATGTCGACAGTACTCTGTTGGTTCAAACCGATAAAGAACAAATCGTGCAGATGAATAACGGTTGCGTCTGTTGCACGATTCGTGGCGACCTTTCGCGTGTTTTGACGGATTTGCGTCACCGTCGAGAAAAGGGCGAAATTGCCTTCGATCGAGTGCTGATCGAAACCAGTGGTGTCGCTAATCCCGGTCCGGTTGCTCAAACATTTTTCATGGATGACGTCGTAGCGGTCTATTTCCGTTTGGATGGCGTGATTACGTTGGTTGATGCCGTTCACGCCAATGACACGCTTGACAAAGAACTTGAGGCCCAAGCCCAAGTTGGCTTTGCCGATCGTCTTTTTATCACGAAGACCGATCTTGTTGACGAGGTTGCGGTTGACGAGTTGCGCGCACGCTTATTGAGTATGAATCCTCGAGCCCCGATTAAATCCATCCATATGGGTGAGGTGGCTATCGACGACGTACTCGATATCGAAGGCTTCAATTTGAATTCTGTCTTGGATATCGATCCGCAATTTTTAACGGAAACGGGTCATCACCATCATCATGGTGATGAAATTTCGTCTTTCGTCTTTACCTCGGATGTTCCTTTTGATCCGTTCCGTTTAGAGCGCTTTTGGGGGACGATTACGCAGGTTTATGGGCCGGATTTGTTACGTTACAAGGGTGTGATGTATTTGGACGGTACCGATCGTCAAATGATCACTCAAGGTGTTCACATGTTGGTTGCGGCTGACTTGGGACGCTCTTGGTACCCAGAGGAAAAGCGTATGACCAAAATCGTATTTATCGGTCGTAATTTGCCTAAAGAGGCGATTATTACGGGCCTAGAGCTTTGTTTGGTGGATGCACCGTAACAGTTCGATTCCAAAAGAAAAAAGAATTTTGGTTCGAAATCTTTTCAGACTGAAAAAAATATACAAAAAAACAAGCGCTCGTTTGATTTTTCCTGTATAAAGTGGTCTCGGAATTTTTTGGGCCCGTTATGGGCCCGAAAAACCTCCCTTAAGGGTGGTTTTTTTGTTTATAGATTGTCCCTCGTGACAAAAGTGTAGAAAGTTTTTATATGGCTGCGAAAAAGACGTTGCTTACCGAACAAGAATTGTTGGCGATGCCTGAAAAGGACTACATGGACGACCGTCAGTTAGCCTTTTTCCGTAATCGTCTCGTCGAAATGGAAGCTGAGTTGCGCATTAATGCCGATCAAACGACCGAGCACTTGCGTGAAACGGTCGTGGTGCCTGATCCGGCTGACCGTGCAACGATCGAAGAAGAACATGCTTTGGAATTGCGTACGCGCGATCGCGAACGCAAGCTCTTGAAGAAGGTTCAAGCCGCTATCCAACGTATCGATTCCGGTGATTATGGTTGGTGCGAAGAAACGGGCGAACCGATTGGTGTGGCTCGTTTGTTGGCTCGTCCGACGGCAACCCTCTGTTTGGACGCTCAATTGCGTCGCGAAATTCGTCAAAAGATGTACGGTAACTAAGACTGAATTTTCTTATTGACAATAAAAAAGGTGCGATTTTTTAATCGCACCTTTTTTGTTGTTGGGATTTAGTTCTCTAAACCGCAGAGGCTGTGAGCCAAAATTTCTTTTTGAGAGTCCAATCGACGATTCCAGAAATCTTTCATTTGTTCGACTTCGTTTCGAATGCCGTTCGGTACGGCAATGGAGCCGAACGGATCTTTGAGTGGATCTAAGCCTTGTCGAAGCATTGACGAAAGATTCATTGGTTTTTCGCCGATATAGACCAAGTGAGCCGTTGCCGGAAGTTGGGCGAGTTTTCGAGCAGCCGCTATCGCTTCTTGCATGCCTCCAAGCTCATCGACCAAGCCATGTTTGTAGGCTTGCGAACCCGTCCAAACGCGCCCTTGAGCGACTTGATGGACAGCGTTGATGGAGAGTCCTCGTGCTTTGGAAACAACTCCAAGGAAGTTGTTATACGTGCGTTCGACATTTTGCGTAAGAATGTCCGCTAAACGAGTATCAAGCGGTTGCGTGGGTTTGCCAGCATTGGCTAGCCACGTCGTTCCTACGCCGCCTTGACCGATTTTGGCGAGTTCAAGCGACTTTTCAAATGTGGGAGCCAAGCCGAATACGCCAATACTACCCGTGACGGTAGCAGGGTCTGCAATCACGCGGCTAGCCCCCATACTGATCCAATAACCGCCTGAGGCGGCGATATTCCCCATACTGACAACGACGGGCTTATTTTTCTTTTTTGCCAATTCCAAAGCGCCACGAATCAATTCGCTAGCAACTGCAGAGCCTCCAGGAGAATTGACTCGTAAGACGATTGCTTTGATATTCGAATCGTCAATGGCCGATTGAATCTGATCGGTTATGGTTTTGGAGCCAATGATGCCGATGTCGGACGGTCCGGTTTGGATTTCGCCTTCTGCAACGATGACTGCGATGCTATCAGGCTGCGCAACGTTATTCAGGCCACTACCGTAGTGAAGATAGGGCAGGAAATTGGCCTCAATTTTTTTGCCTTTGCCAAGGCGGCCTTCAATGTAATCCTTGGTTTCATCAATGGTTTTGACTCCATCGATAAGGCCCGCATTGATTGCAGCCTGAGCCATATCGCCATGCGCGTTGCGGACACGCTGAGGCAATTCATCAATGTAAGCGTTGATTGCTCCCGGCATCAGTCCACGAGAGCGCTCCATGTCCGTGGAGTACGTTTTCCAAGCATCGAAAAGCCATACTTTTTCTGCGGCTAAAGCTTCTTTAGACGGCGCGTTGAGGATGAAACTTTCTGGGAAACTTTTATAAGTTCCGGCCTTGAAAACATGGACGTTTACGCCTAATTTTTCAAGGAGTTTGCCGTAATAAAGGCGATTGGAACCCAGGCCCTTAACTTCGATTTCACCCATAGGGTGCAGATAAATTTCGCTCGCATGAGTGGCAATGCCGTATTGTGCTTGGGTGAAATTGGTACCCCAAGCCCATACGGTTTTGCCGCTTTGTTTAAAACGATCGAGTGCCGAACCCAGTTCACGAGAAGCGGCAACGCCACAAGATTGCAGCTCGTCTAAACGCAGTAAAACGCCGGCAATGGAACGATCTTTTTGAGCCGCATTGAGCGTTTCGACGACATCGTGTAAATCGGTGTCGTGTTGTTCTGTACCGAGTAACGTATCGCCTAAAAGGGGAGTCAGAGGTTTTTGTTCGACGACCTTACCGGTGAGATCCAACACCAAAACCGTATTGGGGCGAACGCTCGGCGAATCAAAATAGCTACTTGCCCAAATACCCAAAGCAATCAAGACGGCGACCAAGACAATATTGGCAAGGGTTTGACGCACCAGGTTGAGGGCTTTCCAAATGAGCGAAAGCGCCTTACCGATCCAACGGAAGATAAACAAAATTAACCTCGTAATTCAAAAACTTGGAGTCCTAATTATAGGTGGCGTTAATAAATCCTCAACCGTAAGGGTTTAAGAAAATCGGTCGTTTTTTATTGAATCGGTCGGCTTTTACTGGTTTTTTGA
Organism: Burkholderiaceae bacterium; assembly: GCA_017383055.1. Taxonomy (GTDB): domain Bacteria; phylum Pseudomonadota; class Gammaproteobacteria; order Burkholderiales; family Burkholderiaceae_F; genus Aphodousia. Next base: position 19,049 of record JAFNZB010000264.1, read on the forward strand.
TCAAACGAGGTAATTCGCGCAAGTGACCGATGCAAGCATCGACGTAATTACTCGGTCGAACAACGTCGATTCCGTGGTGATGCCACCCCTTACACAGAACGGTTTGCATGCCCACTTGTTTGGCAATCTTTAGGTTGTGCAGATTGTCGTCGATTAAACAGGCTTGATGTGGTTTTACGCCGTGTTTGGCTAACACATAACGGAACATTTGAGCCGAAGGCTTAGGACGCCACATGCCGGCAACCTTCATTTCTTCGGCTCGATAACAGTCATCAAAAGCGTGGAGTAATCCCAAATGGGCAATGATGCGTTCGGCGTAACAGATCGGAGCATTTGTAAAAAGAACTTTACGGCCCGGTAGGGCATCGACGGCTTCACGCATTTTTCCGTGAGTACTAATCGACGAGATGTCGATTTGGTGAACCATGGTCAAAAAGTCATGGGGATCAATTTTGTGGTGATACCAAAGTCCGTAGAAGGTGACGCCGTATTTTTGCCAATAATGCTTACGGAGATTGTTGGCTGTTTCAGCATCCACGCCAAGTGCACTTTGAATATAGGCATCCATTCGAACATGCATTTCATGAAACATGTTTTCAGAAGCGGAATACAGCGTGTCGTCCATGTCAATTAGCCACAATTTTGGCTCAATGACGGCACCGCCGTTGATACAAGGTTTTAAGCGAGTCATAACATAAAAAGGAGTGTTGAACGCAACACTCCCTAGAGTGAGTTAGCGGTCTTCAGCGACCCGGATGGCTGTCACCATACGTTCGGCGTCTTCGTCAGAGAGCCAAGGAATCCAGCAGTGGATCGGTTCGGATTCATTGCCTAAAACGGCTAAGGCATGTCCAAGTTCCGTGAGCGATTCGGCGCCCGAGACGCCTAAAGCATATTCGGACATTGTGCTATTGGGTAACTTCATTGAGATGCGGTTACCAAAATAGTCGCGAATCGCTTTAGGTAATACGCGTTCATCTGGCCACTGAGTGGCCAAAATCAAATGATATCCAGTGCTCCAACCTTTATTAGAAATGGCTTCCAGTGCATCAATGAGCTTTGCACGGAAATCGTCGTCGATGAGCCAAACGGCAATTTCATCGATAACGACGAAAGTACGCATGATGCGTTTTTTGAGCCCCAAGACGTTGTTGCACTCTTCTAAAGTCTTAACCCCTAAAGTTTCAAAAAGTTTTTCGTGCGCCTGGATGGATTTGACGATGCTTTCCAAATAGGCTTTCGCCGTTTCGATATTGGTTTCCACGCGCAAACGATGCAAGCCTTTGAGACTTTCGAATGCCCAGCCGCCGTTGGGATCGAAAACTTTAATCGCAGCCAAATCCGGCGGATTGGTCATTGCGATATCGAGTAAAAGATTGCGGATGAAGGAACTCTTACCGCTTCCGGTCATCCCTGTTAGCAAGGTATAAGGGGCATGTGCTCCGAACCCTCCGAATTCAGATTCGAAATTCAGGTACACCAACTCGTCTTTTTTATCTTGGCGGCCTAGAACGAAAGAATAGTTGCCACCGTAATTGTTTCGATTCACAAGACGTTCACGCCAAACACTCCACATGCTGTCGGAACCTTCTTGGGTATGCTTGTCGAGAAGGGCTTCGATGGCTGCAGGGTAACGCATACGTTTCTTATCCAACATAACGATCATCCTTGCTTGAGTTTGTGTGCGGTTTCTTCAATGTTAATCGTTTTGAAGGCGAAAAAGATAGCCTAAATCGTGTACCAATGACTCATTGCAGAGTCCTTTTGAGAGTGATTAAGGTAATTTCGGGGTCAATCCCCAAACGAATTGGGAAACCGAACCAAAGGCTTGTGCCTCGGTTGATATAAAGCTGCATGTCTTCAACTTTGTATAAGCCTTTGACAAAGCCGTTATTGAGGCTTTGGGCGAGCCAATGCAGACCGAAGATTTGCCCTCCATGGGTATGACCCGAAAGTTGCAATGCGATAGGCCATTGAGCGAACTCCGGAGCCCGTTTGACTTGGTGCGACAGCAAAATAACAGGAACCTCGGATGGAATGCCTTTGAGCGCCTTTCCCAATGAGGGCTCTTGGCGGTCATAACGTTTAGCCATCGGATCGGTGATGCCGACAATGGCTAAACGCTGTCCGGCTTTTTCGATGAAAACGTGTTCGTTTTCTAACCATCGTAAACCTAGAGTCGGGAAGAAGTGACGCCAGTCATCGTGGGCTACATAATGCTCGTGGTTGCCTTCAATGGCAATGACGCCATCTCGAGCATGAAATTGAGCAAACGGTAATAAATCGTTTTGTCTTGCGGCGAGCGAACCGTCAACCAAATCACCCGTGATGACGATAAGATCAGGGGCGAGCGCATTGGTACGGGTCACGATCTTTTCATTACGATCGTGTCCAAGCAACGCCGACGTGTGAATGTCAGAAAGTTGTGCGATCCGATAGCCGTCAAATGCAGGAGGTAAATTTTTAATCCAAATTGTTTGCTCGGTCACGGGTGGCTGCTTTAGCGCCGTGTAATTGGCAAACGTGGCAACGGTCAGAGCCAGTGTCAGTGTGTAAATGGAAATCCGTGTTCGATTGACATAAGGCGTTTTTGTTTTGAAAAAGCGGACGGCAAGGAAGATGTCTTTCAATAAACAAAAACCAACGAGAAAAAGCTCGACAGTGAAAAGCCAAGCGAAAATCACCAACGCAGTATGAGGAATTAGACCGTCAAAGCCGTAATAGAAAGCACGCGAAAGCGCTGCGTATTGGCTGGAAACAAGAAGCGTCAAACACATAACCGCTTTAATGCTCCAGTGCCAACGGGTACGATAGCACGTGCTTAAAAAAGCATAAAACGCAAAATAAATCGGGATGATGTGAATCAGGATTTGTTGCATCTTATTGTGTGTCACCAAACGACCGTAAGATCGTTTGGTGATAAAAATCATAGGGTTAAGTTATTTCTTACTTGTTTTGACTTCCAATAATTTTTCGCCTTTAAGGTGTCGAAGTGCTTGTTGGAGTTGGAAGTCATTGTCATCGCCAAAGAAATAGCGGGCTTTGGGTTGCTCCTCTTCTTTCTTGGGTTTGTGATCGACCGCCTTTTTCGACGCTTCTTTTTCGGCTTCGCTCGTTAAATGACCGGCAAGATCCGCTTCACGGATATCAAAACTCAAGTAGTTGCCCGTTTCCGTATCGGTAATCTCGATGTCAGGTGTAATGCCGGTGGCTTGGATTGTGCGGCCACTGGGCGTGAAATATCGAGCGGTCGTAAGCTTAATTCCGGTTTTTGGTTCGCTGCCGTCGAGCGGACGAATCGGCAGAATCGTTTGGACGCTACCCTTACCGAAAGATCGATGCCCCATAATCGTTGCACGCTTATGATCCTGAAGTGCACCGGCTACGATTTCGCTAGCACTGGCTGACGCAGCATTGATTAAAACGACAATCGGCACGGTTTTGGATCGTGCGGATAAGCGAGCAATCAAGTCCGTTTCCGGTTTTTGACCGAAATTGAGGTAGTCAGACGGAATCGTTTTGAATACACGATCGGAATCTGTCATCTTCCCCTTGGTGCTCACGACGGTTTGATCTTTACCGATGAACGCAGAGACCACACCGACAGCGGCAGTTAATAAACCACCTGGGTCGTTGCGTAAATCCAAAACAAGGCCCTTGAGATGGTTTGACTTTTCCAATTCCGTCAAATACTTGGCGAGATCATTGGCGGTGTGCTCTTGGAATTGAGAAATTCGGATGTAACCGTAACCATCCTTGAGCTTTTTCATCTTGACGGATTGCACCTTGATGATGTCACGCACGATTGTGAAGTTAAGGGGTTTATCGACTCCCTTGCGAGCCACGACCAATTCAATCTTTGTTTTGGGTTTGCCTCGCATCAATTTAACGTTTTCCGACAAACTCATGGCTCGTGTGGCTTGGTTGTCGATTTTGATGATGATGTCACCGGCTAAGATACCGGCTCTGGCGGCCGGTGTGTCATCGATCGGGGCAATCACCAAGACGCCACTGGCATCCATACTCACTTCTAAACCTAATCCACCGAATTCGCCTTGCGTGCCTTCTTTCATATCCTCAAAAGCTTCTTGATCAAGATATGCAGAATGAGGATCAAGGCCGTTGAGCATGCCAGCAAGTGCGTTTTCAAGTAATTTTTCGTCCTTGGTCGGGTCGACATAAAACGCTTTGATTGCTCCGTAGACATCGGTAAATTGGCGAATTTCTTGCAGGGGCAGGGGCTTTTGAGCTTCTTGAGCAAAAACGCTGGGTGCAAAAACGGAGCATCCGAGCAATAAACTCGAAAAAATAGACAGGGAGAGACGATTAAAATTTTTCATACGATGATTCTTTTATTCTTTACCGATCCAAGGCAACGGGTTGAATGGACGGCCGTTGTGGCGCAATTCAAAATACAACCCAGGTAAGTCCTCACCACCCGTATTGCCGACACTGGCAATCGTGTCGCCTCGTTGGATCCGATCGCCGACGCTCTTATAGAGCGATTCATTGTTGCCGTAAATCGAAAGGAAACCGTCACCATGATCGATAATGATCAAGTTGCCAAAGCCTCGAAGCCAGTCGGAAAAAACGACCTGGCCGGCTGCGCAAGCCAGTACGTCCGATCCCTGTTTGGCTTGAATCTGAAGTCCTTTCCACGTCGTGCTTTTGCCGGAAACGTTGGCTCGAGCTTGGCCGAAACGACCGACAATCTTGCCTAACGCCGGCATCATCAGACGACCTTTGAGTTTGGCAAATTGACCTTTAAGCGGGGGAACGTAACCGCCAGAGGCAACGGACTTACCGGTCTTTTGTTGCTGACGAGCTTTTTCTGCCAAACGTTGTGCTTCTGCTTTTTGTTTGGCTAAAAGTTTGTCGATGTTGGCTACTAATTCTCCTAAACGAGCTTGGTCACGTTCCATTTTATCGATAGAGGCTCGCTGTTCGGAGATTTGCTTTTGTAATTTCGTTAACGCTTGTTTCCGATCGGCTTGATCTTTGACCAATTGCGCACGATCCTCTCGTTCACGAGATTCGATATTGGCCAACTCCTTACGTTTGGTGAGCGTTTCTTCAGAAACCGATTGAATGTTGGCTTGTCGATAGGCCAAACGATGTGCGGCGCGCTCTTCGGCTTGCGCAAAATAACGCAAAGCGGCTGCGTCACGTGCGATTTCGTGTGGATTGGAGCCCGCGATGAGGGTTTGCCAGGAATCGCGTTGCGTGTTGAGGTATTGCGCTTGAGCAATCACGCGAATTTGCTTTTCTGCATCGGTGAGTTGGCCGCTCACGGCTCGTTCTTGTTCTCGTAACTCTTTGAGACGATTTTCCACGCGAGCGCGTTCGCTGCCGAGGTTACGTAAACGTCGATTGACCTTTGAGATGGCTGCTTCACTGGCGGCTAAAGCATCGGATGCTTCATTGTGACTAGCTTCGGTTTCGGATAAGCGCTTTTTCAAGTCATCCAATTGCTCTTGCAAGGAGGCTTGTTGCGTTTTGAGTTCGTCGCGTTTTTTTAACGTTTCCTTTTCGCTAGGCGCTTTCGTGACCGATTTTTTGTTATTTTCTTTAGCAGAGCTTTTGTTTTTTTTCGCGGAAGCAGTTTTCTTTTGCGATGTTGCTTTCGACGACTTTTTTTGTTGAGTCGAGGTTGTTTTTTTGTTTGTAACGGTCGTTTTCTTTGTTGTTTTTGTGACGGAGGTCTTTTGCGTCTGAGTGTGAGACGCAGGTGCAGCCAAGCCCTCATTGTTCATGAGTGCTAAAGGCAGTAAAACACCGACTAATCCGAGTGCTTTGCAGAGTTTGGTGAAGGCGATTCGAATCACTCGCACTGATTTCCGTTTGTAAGGTCAAAAAGATTTCACAATTCGGTTGTGAAAGTTACTTTTTCGTGAAAAAAAGAAATACCCGTTATCGTTTAGTTAACAATAGGAAACTGAATCAATAATTCTAAAGAAATTACGGCATCGGGACGAGAGAAAACGCTTGAAACCACACCAATTTTTTGTAATTTGTTGTACTATCCAAAGGCGTTGGTTTTTTCTCTGATTTTTATGGGAAAAACCGAGTTTTTTTTGAGATTAAAAGAGAAGATATCGTGTTTCAATTTTTAGTTGATAATATCGTTTTGGTTGTGGTCGCTATTGCTTCCGGCGTCATGCTCGCATGGCCGTTGATTTCCAAGCGCACGATGGGTGCGACGGTTAACAACGAAGAGACCATTGAATTCATCAACAAGAAGAATGCTCAAGTGATCGACCTCCGTGATCACAAGGAATTCAAGCGCGGCGCTATCGCTAGCTCCACGAACATTCCGTTTGAACACTTCGCCGATCGTATGGACCAAGTGGCTAAGGATCGTCCGGTTATTTTGGTCGATGCTGTGAACGTCAACAGCAAGAAGGCTTCCGAAATGTTGCGTAGCAAGGGCTACAACAACGTGTTCGTTTTAGCCGATGGTATTAAGGGTTGGGTCGAAGCAAAGCTCCCCTTCTCCCGCTAAGAATTCATTAAATCTGAGGGTTTGGAAAAATGGCTGAAGAAATGCAAAACCAAGAACAACAACCGGTTTTTCAATTGCAACGTTGCTACATGAAAGATGCATCCGTTGAAATGCCGAATGCTCCGCAAATTTTTGCAAAGCAATTGGAAGCTCAACCGGTTGTGGACATGCAATTTGAAGTGGCTATCGCCGCTTTGAGTGAAACGCACCATGAAGTGGCTGTTCGCTCGACGGTGACGATTAAGGCAGACGACAAGGTCATGATGATCGCCGAAGTGAAGCAAGCCGGCATCTTCTTGATCCAAGGTTTTGACGAACAACAAATGATCCATATCGGTAACGTGGTTTGCCCGTCTATCGTCTATCCGTATTTGCGCGCCAATATGGCTGATTTGGTCACGCGCACGACGATGGCTCCGGTTCACTTGCCGGAAATGAACTTTGAAGCTCTCTTCCAACAACGTTTGGCTGAAGCTCAAGCACAAGCCCAAGCTCAACAAAATTAATTGTTGATTCTTAGCTAGTAAACAAAAGGAAGAGCGATCCTTAAGCAGGAGAACTCTTCCTTTTTTGTTTGATTGATTGCGTATGGCAAAGTTACAAGCCCCTCAACTGTCGAGTCGATTACTACGCATTGCCTTACTGTGGGTAATCTTGTTGATCACGTCCGTGGTTTACACCTTGTTTTTATCCTGGCGTTTGGAGGCAACGACAGCCGTATTACACGATGCGGCTGACATTCGTAGTGAACTTTTTCAGTTAGATATGGTTGTGAAGTCTCCTGACTTGGCAACGAAATACGACGTACCCGGTTGTGTTTGGCGTGTTGATCGGGGTATCGCTCGTGTTTTACGAGGTGAGGAGCGTTTTCGCATTCTTCCGAAAGACGATCGAATCAACCAAGTCTTTTATGGATTCGAAGAGCTTTGGAAGCGTAATGTGAAGCCGCCGCTTTTGCTTGAGGGTGGCCAAGAAACTAATTTGCATTCTGTTATCAATAATGCGCAATTCATTGTTGATTTCAACCGTTTGAATGAACAATTGGATCAGTGGGTCACGTATGTGGAAGCCGATGCCGATCGTAACATTGTGATTTTGCGATACACGCAGGTCGCATTGGGTGCATTGTCAGTATTGAGCGTCATCATTTTGATGTGGTTCTTACTCGTATGGGTGTTGCGACCTCTCAACCAGTTGCAACAAGGTATCGAACGTCTGCGTCAGGCAGATTGGAAAACGCGGGTTCATTCGGACGGGTCTTTAGAGTTTGCACACATTTCAACGGGTTTCAATGACTTGGCTAGTCACTTGGATGACGTGTATACGAATTTGGAAAATAAGGTTGCCGAGAAGACAAGTTCGTTAGCCGAGAAGAACGTTTATTTGACCGCACTATATGGTCTGACGGCTTATTTGAGTGAGCAGCATTCCATTGAAGAGTTACGAGAGTCGTTTTTGCTTCGCATCATGACGCTTGGGCAAGCACAAGCCGGCGCCATCTATTTTTGGGAAGAAAAACGACAACGTTTGGAATTGGTTGAGTGGCGAGGACTTTCGGTTGAGCAAGCACAAGATCCCCAATACGTAACTTACTTTAGCCAAGAAATGGAATCGCTTTATCCGCAAACCCAATCCTTGGATCAGGTATCAGATTCGATTGCCTCGAAATTTAAGAGCGTTTCGACTTATCACATCCGTAATAAGCAAAAGAACATTGGTGTGTTCGTTCTTTTTCATCAAGAGGGTCAAAAGCACGACGTCGATATCGATCCGCTTTTGGAAACTTTGGGACGACACTTGGGAGCAGCCGTTGAAAACATGCGTTTAACGGCATTGGACCAGCAAATGGCTGTGGGGGCAGAGCGGAATTTGATGGCTCAAAACTTGCATGACTCGATTGCTCAGACTCTGTCTTTTGTGAATTTACAAGTGCAAATGCTTGATGATGCAGTCAAACGTAACGAAGGGGAATTGATTAAAGATGCTGTCGTTCAAATCAAAGCCGGTGTACAAGAGTGTTACGAGGATGTTCGAGAGTTGTTATTGAATTTCCGCACTCGTGTGACTCAAGAGGACTTTGAGGAAATCGCGGCGACGGTTTTGAAGCGTTTTGAACGTCAGACGCAAGTCAAGGCTCATTTGCGATTGTTAGGCAATGGTCTTCCGTTGAGTTCCGATCAGAAATTACAAGCGATCTTTATTTTGCAAGAGGCACTCTCAAACGTTCGTAAGCATGCTCATGCTGAAACTGTTTTGGTAACCGTGCGAAACGAAGCCGATTTTTCGATGACGATTATGGATGATGGTGTCGGTATAGACGAAAGGCTAATGCAAGAACGCCAACAACGACACGTTGGATTGTCTATTATGCAAGAACGTGCTCAAAAGGTTTCCGGCAGTATTGAAATCGAGTCCGAATCTCAGGTTGGTACCACGGTTCGATTTAAGCTTCCTAAAGAGGTTAGACAAGCATTATGACAATTCGCATTTTATTGGTAGATGATCACACTCTTTTCCGTTCCGGTTTGAAGGCTTTGTTGTCTCGTCAGTCGGACTTTGAGGTCGTTGGCGAGGCTGCCGACGGTTTGGAAGGGGTGAAGTTGGCCGAGCAACTCAAGCCCGATGTGGTGTTGTTGGATTTGGATATGCCGGTGATGCGCGGTACCGAGGCTTTGGCACAGATGCTCGAAAACGATCGTCTCTTGCCGATTGTGATGTTGACCGTGAGCGAAGATGCTGAGGATTTGAAAGAAGCGTTTGTTTTGGGTGCGCGTGGCTATTTAGTCAAAAATATCGATGCCGAATATTTGGTGCAAAGCGTTCGCCAAACGGTGGCCGGTGAAAGTGTGATGTCGCCGGAGATGACGAGCAAGTTCGTCAATGGTATTCGTGCGAAGCACTTGTCTTTGATGCCAGAGGTTAAACCCGAAGCCGTACGGACTCTCACTGAACGTGAGCGTCAAATTTTGGGTTGTTTGGCTCAAGGGGCTAGTAACCGTGAAATTGCAAAGCTTTTGAATATGTCAGAAAGCACGGTCAAGGCTCATTTACAACGCATTATGCGCCGATTTGATTTCAGCTCTCGAGTGCAGGCGGCAGTGTATGCGGCTGAGCGGCATATGGATCGCTATTTGCTCGATGGTGTTACCTCGAGTGAAGATTGATTGTTGGGTGACAACGTAAAAAGGACTCAAATTGAGTCCTTTTTCGTTAGATACCGCCTTCGTAATCGTTTTGACGCCACGCTTCATAGACCGTCACGGCAACGGTATTGGAGAGATTAAGCGAACGGTTATTGGGGCGCATCGGCAAGCGAATACGTTGTGTTTCCGGGAAGTAGGCACGAACAGCGTCACTAAGGCCGCTACCTTCGCTACCGTAAACGAACCAGTCGCCAGGCAAAAATTGACATTGGCCGAAGGGGCGAGAGCCTTTCGTGGTCATTGCAAACATGCGAGAACGATCGGGATTTTCGCTTTCCAGAAACGCTTCAAAGCTTTTGTGAACTTTGACCGTGGCGTACTCATGGTAATCAAGACCGGCGCGGATCATATGCTTGTCTTCAAGTGTAAAACCGAGAGGTTCGACAAGGTGCAATTCGCAACCGGTATTGGCCGATAAACGGATGATATTGCCCGTATTAGGCGGGATTTCTGGTGCAACTAAAACGATTTTGAACATAGTGATTAAGGGGCGGTCAGAGCCCGTTTCATTTTTTCTAAAGCCGCTTTTTCGATTTGTCGGACACGTTCGGCCGACACTCCGAGCTCCGCGGCGAGATCTTGTAAAGTAATCGGTGCAATATTGCCACTTTCGTCTTCATTGAGCCAACGGGCTTGGATGACTCGGCGGCTGCGTTCATCAAGGCTTAAAAGGGCTTGACGAATCCCTTCACGTTGCATGCGCTCTTCATCTTTTTGCTCCAAGATAGCCGTTGGTTCGTCTTCTTCGCGAGACAACCATTGGATGGGAGCATTGCTCATTTCATTGTCATCGTCATCGATTGCCAAATCAAGCGACGTTTCATTGCCATACATCCGTTGTTCCATCTCGAATACTTCCGAGGGCTTGACGTCGAGCGTATCGGCAATCTGATTAGCCTTGGAATACGTGAGAGCATTTTCCCCTCGCATCGAACGCAAATTAAAAAAGAGCTTGCGTTGAGACTTGGTGGTCGCCAACTTCACTTGACGCCAATTTTTAACGATGTAGTCTTGAATTTCAGATCGAATCCAGTACTCGGCAAACGTCATCAGGCGAGCGCCTCGTTGAGGATCAAAATTTTTAATAGCCTTCAAAAGCCCAATATTGCCTTCTTGAATGAGGTCGGCATGCGGGAGGCCGTAACCTAAATAAGACCGAGCAATGGCAATCACCAAACGCAAATGGGCCATGACGAGGTCTCGACCGGCGGCCATGTCGTTTTCTTGATGCAAACGACGCATGAGATCTTGTTCTTCCTCGGCTGTGAGGATCGGCGCACGATTAGCCGCCTGGATGAATGCATCCAGGTTGCCGAGGCTCGGGATAATCGCGGGAACCTTGGGTTGATACGGAACCAGCGCACCGGGAGCGTGAGTGTTTGAAGTCTTTTTATCTGACATGGGAAATCAAAACACTAACCTTGTTTCTCAATACGAGCGATGGCTCGTTGCGTCATGATACTGGCGACCAATCCACCTAAGACCGCACAAAAAGCAACGAAAGCAATGTTGAATTCAATCGGTAACAAATTGACAGAAATGGTTGTTCCGTATTGCTGTCCAATGGCTAGCAATGCTTGATTGAATGAATCAAGCGCCCACTTTGAGAGGGCGATTGAAATCACTGCCGCCAAACCCATCGTCAATACACCTCGCCAAGCATAGGGGCGAATCGTAAAGGATGTGGAAGCACCGAACAGATACAACATATTCAATTCTGTTTTTTGGGCATCGGCAGCCAAGCGCACGCTAGCAGCCACGACGAGCACGACCAACGAAAGTGTGATGATACCCATGATGATGCCGAGACTGACGATACCATGGCTGATTGCTTCTAGTTTGGCAACCCACGTACTGTCGTAAGCAACTAAGTCGACACCGTTTAACTTTTCAATGCTTGTGGCCGTTTTTTCAATTTCTGCTTGTGTCATCTCATGACTGAGGGTCACAATGACCAAGTCCGGTAACGGGTTGGCATTTTTATCGGTTTTGTTTTTTTTGATCCCGAGATTGGCATTAAGATCTTCGTAGGCCTTTTCTTTGGGAATTACGCTGACGTCCATAACATGGGCATGACGTTTGATGCGTGCCAACAAATTGTCCATTTCCGCCTTAGTGATATTTTGTTCGGAAAAGACCGTGATTTGAGGCACGACAGGAACCGCGCGGAGCGGTTCGGAAAGGCTGTAAATGGCGCTAGCGATGAAAACGGGAATCGTTAGAGTCAGGCTGGCAAGCATTAATGCCAAAAAGAACAAACCTTTGGCATTGTTGATGCTACGACAGACTTGTTGGGCGGCCCAAATACGAGAAGACAGAAAGCTCATAATCAAACTCCCTGCGGTGCCGCAAATTTGATCTCGCGATAATCGACATCTTGAGGGGCTAACAATAAGTGAGAAGCAACAATGACGGTCACGCCGGCATTGGCGAACTCGCCTAACAAATTAATCAGATTTTGAGCGTTGGCAGCATCCAAATGTGCAGCTGGCTCGTCAGCCAAAATCAAAACGGGTTGATTGACGACGGCACGAGCCAAACAGACTTGCTGGCGTTGCCCTGAAGAAAGATCGACGGGTTTGGCTTGTGCCCATTCGGACATATGGCAACGAGCCAACGCCGAAACGGCACGTTGGCGTGCTTCATCGATGGTCGCTTCCGCAGCTAAGGCAGGCAACATGACATTTTCCAAAATCGTTCGATCTTCGAGCAACGGAGAATTTTGCATCATCAAGCCAATTGCGCGACGTAACCAGCGACGTTGGAGATTGGAGAAATCTTGAATGTCTTCGCCGGCCACACGAATAGCACCGGCAGTCGGAAGCAATAAGCCGGAGATCAAGCGTAAGACAGTGGATTTCCCGCAGCCGGTACTTCCGTGGAGCACGACAAACTCGCCTCGATAAATTTTTATCGAGACGTCCTGAAGTACTTGTAAGTTATCGAAATTTAAAAATACGTGTGATAACTCAACAAGCGGCTCTTCTTGGATAAGCGCGTTGTCGTTCATAGGGAGAAAACGGTCAATCAATCAGTTCCAGTTCAAAGTCATATTTTACTTTGTTCCAGAAAACAACTTCGTTTTCAAGCAAGAAATGTGTTAACGGATGTTGTTGAAGCCATTGGGCACAGAGAGACAACTTAAATCCGTTTTCTTTGACCGTGAGTTTCATTGTGGGAAGTTCGGTCGGTAAACGCGTATGGGCAAAGATGACCGCTAAACGGATACTGATGATTTGGGCACGATAAATGGCGCGTTGAATAGCCTTTTCAACTTTGAGCAAATTGCCACGTTGAGCTAATACCAACGTGGAAAGACATTCTTGATTGGGGCGAGAGAAACCAGCCAAGTCACAATTGGCCAAGACATAAGCCGTATGGCGATGGTAGCCATTATGACTGATGATGCCGCCGATTTCATGCAAAAGCGAAGCCCATCCCAAAAGCTTTTTATCTTCATCATTGGCTTGGGGACAAACTTGATTGAAAAGTGACAAAGACAACGACTGGACGCGTTGAGCTTGTTCTTTATCGACGGAAGTCCAATTCAAGAGTGCTTGAGCACTTTCTTCACGGATATCTTGTTGGCACTTTCGATCTAAAAGGTCGTAAAGCAATCCCACGCGCAGAGCACCTGTGCATGGATGCATCACTTTGATCTTCAACGTTTCAAAAACGGCAGACAAAACGACCAACCCGCCGACGATCACTTCTCGACGGTTATCCATCAATCCGGGCAATTCCAATCGACTGATTTCGCCTTGTTGGATCAATAATTTTCGGAGAATAGCAAGGTGTTCGCTCGTGACTTCCCCTTCTTCGCTCAATCCCATGGTGCGAAGAATCGTGGAGATGGCATCCATTGTGCCGGAAGAACCGTAAGCTTCATCCCAATTGTTGATGTTAAATTCAGGGTAGGCTTCGGTGATTTCCGATTGAACGAACAATTGCGCTTTTTCAAATTGTTCGTCGGTGATTTTGCCGTCGGCAAAATAGCCGATGGTTGTATTGACACAGCCGACATGATAAGACTCGCACATTTGAGCCTTATGACCTTGGCCGATAACGAATTCAGTCGAACCACCGCCGATGTCAACGATAAAACGTTTGGCATTGGAAGCGGGTAAGCGATAGGAACAACCTTCAAAGACTAAGCGAGCTTCTTCACGGCCACGCAAAATTTCAATAGGAAAACCTAAAACGCGTTCGGCTTTTTGAATGAATTCGGGTGAATTTTTAGCGATACGTAAAGCCTGTGTACCGACAGCGCGCACCTGGGCTTTAGGGAAGGTTTTGATACGTTCGTTAAAGCGAGCCAATGTAGCCAACGCTCGCGTTTGGACTTCTTCTGTCAAACAGCCATCTTCATCAAAGCCGGCAGACAAACGAACGCTTTCTTTCCAATAGCTTTGATGTAAAACACGAGAGCCCTCGACACGTCCGATTTCGAGTCGGAAACTATTGGAGCCTAAATCAACAGAAGCTAATAACATGCCCATTACTCTTTATTTTTGGTTCGTTTCGTATTTGGCGTTGAGTGCTTTCAAAACTAACGGACTGACAAACGGGGAGACATCACCGCCTAAACGGCGAATTTCTCGCACGAGCGTGCCCGAGATGAACTGTGTGTTATCCATGGGCGGGAAAAAGACTGTTTGTACATCACGATTGAGATTGTGATTGATCGAAGCCATTCGCGTTTCATAATCGAAATCACTACCGTTACGGACGCCTCGAATGATTACCGATGAATTTTTCCTTTTGACGAAATCACACAACAGTCCCGAAAAGCCTTCGGCACTGGCGTTAGGGTATTGCGACACGATTTGTTGTGCAAGAGCGATTCGTTCCTCAAACGTAAAAAACGTCTTTTTGTTGCAATCATCGGCAACGGCAACGATCACGTGGTCAAAAATACGACAGGCACGAGACAAAACATCTTCGTGGCCTAAGGTAAACGGATCGAACGTACCCGAATAAATGGCAATGCTCATGATCAGTCTTCTTTCAGGGTAAGTAAGCGATAGGCAACGTTGCCGGTCATCGATTCACGGATGATTTCCAATCCCAACGCTTCAAGAAAGGTGATGTCCATTTCTTTCGGGGATTCCATATAAATCATACCATTGGGCTTCAATACTCGAAGGGCGCGACTTAATACTTTCTCGTGCATATCCAATGCGAAAGGGGGATCGAGAAAGATCAAATCAAAAGATTCTTGTAAGCGTTCAGTTAGTAAAAGGGAGTCACCACTGCGAATTTCGATCATGTCAGCCTTGAGCTTCTTTTGGGAGGCTTTCAATGCAGCCACAGCCTGGTTGCTCTTTTCAAACATGACAACGCGGCGAGCGCCTTGGCTAGCCGCTTCAAAGCCTAAGGCACCTGAGCCGGCAAAAAGATCCAAGACGGTTCGATCTTCCAAGTCTACGAATAAGTGACGAATCCAATTAAAGAGTGTTTCGCGAACACGGTCACCTGTAGGGCGCAAACCGTCGATATCGGGGACAACGAGAGGCGTACGACGCCATTGCCCGCCAATAATGCGGACACTCCCTGCACGCGTGGCTCGTGCTCTTGGTAAACTTACACCACGTTGATTTTGATGTTCAATTTTTTTAATAGGACGCATACGCTAATGATAACGTCTGGAGATAAAAAAACGGGTTGGTTTGCTCGACTCAAACAAGGTTTGCATCGTACTCGAGTCAATATTATCGGCCTTTTTACGGGCGGAAGCATCGATGAAGATTTTTTGGAAGAGCTTGAGTACGCATTGATCTCTGCGGACATGGGCGTTCAAACGGTTACAGAATTGTTGAGCAAGTTACGTGAAACGATTAAGTTGAAGGGTTTAAAGACTCAAGACGAAGTTCGCATGACGTTGCGTGATGAGTTGGTTAACTTGTTAAAGCCCGCCGAAGGTAAGATCGATTTGAACCAAGGTAAGCCCTTGGTCATGATGATGGTCGGTGTTAACGGGGCCGGTAAAACCACCTCGATTGGTAAGATCAGCAAGTGGTTGTCTGATGAAAATCGCTCCGTTTTGTTGGCGGCCGGTGACACGTTCCGTGCAGCTGCTCGTGAGCAATTGGCTGTGTGGGGTGAACGAAATCGTGTCGAAGTGATTTCGCAAACGGGTGGTGACCCTGCTGCTGTAGCATTCGATGCTGTTTCTGCCGGTAAGGCTCGCGGTATGGATGTCGTGATTGTGGATACGGCAGGTCGATTGACTACGCAAACGCGCTTGATGGAAGAGTTAAAGCGTATTCATCGAGCACAAGCCAAGTGTTTGGAAGGCGCTCCGCATGAAGTCATCTTGGTGATCGACGGTACGAACGGTCAGAACGCATTGTCTCAAGTGCAGGCTTTCGATGAAGCTGTGAATTTGACTGGTTTGATCATTACGAAGTTGGATGGTACGGCTAAGGGTGGTGTGTTGGCTGCCATTACCCGTATGCGTGCAGGCAATCCCATCCCGATTTATTTCATCGGTGTTGGTGAAGGAATCGAAGATCTTCAAGCATTCAATGCCGAAGAATTTGCCAATGCCTTGGTTGGTTTAAGCTAAGCTGAAAAAATATTTCAGTATCAAAAAATTGGAGTCCTGATATGGACTCCAATTTTTTTTGTTTAGAGACGGTCCTTGATAAAGTTTTTGAATCGATCCCAACCTGAAGGTTTCTTTTCCTTGGGTTTGTCAATCACGACCGGTTTCGGTGTAATGCCGTTGGCTCTCATAATGGCATTGGCATCGAGAGATAATTGAGGCTGATACCAAACGCCCGTCAACGCGGCTTGAACAGCAAGGCCTCGATTCGTATTGCCCTTAATGTTACCTGTTAGATTTTGATTCTTAAGATCGATTTGGACATTGCCCTTTAGCGCAAACTCATCAAAAGCGACTGCTAAATTTTCAATATTGACCTTGGCAGCATGGAGCGTTGCGATGCCTTGAATCTTCGCAACGGAACTCTTGCTTTGAGGTGTTTGCACTGGGATTTGTCCCTTTTCAATCGCACGCAAGGCATCGTTGATGTTCAGGCCATAAAGCGAGGATTGTTGGACTGCAAAACCGATTTGACCGTTCAACGTATCCAGTGAGAAATCGTCACCATAAAGATTAATTTGCGTATTGAGTTTGCCCCCCATCGAGGCTGTTGCTCCTAAATCCTTCAGCAAGCCGTCTAAATTGGCGTTGGTGGCCTTGAATTGTGTATTCCAATGACCTTGAGCGTTCACAGACGCAAAAGCGTTGAAATGGCTCTCATAGGCCAAGCCGGTCAACTTCGGCATCTGTAAGGTGCCACTCTTGACGCTGATGGGGCCTTTGACTTGAAGAAGTCGAGCATTGCCATAAACCAACTCTCCGATGATGATATCGCCTTGGAAGTCGAAGCCGTTCAAAACCGAGAAATCGAAGGGTTTGGTAACCGTATCGGATTCAAGAGGTGTTTGATTGTCAACAGTTTGTGTTGTTGCTTCATCGACGCTTTGTGTTTTCACAAAGCGACCCTCATTGGTGTCAATCCAAACAACGGGCGAAGCAACAGGTTCTGCAACTTGAGGCTTGGCTGCATCTTGCGATTGAACATCGTTGGTTTGAGAGTCAACAATTGAAGCTTCGTGAGTGATTTCCTCGGTTTTTTCTTCAGGAGCACTCTCGGAGATGGTTTCTGTTTGAGTTTGAGCCTCGCCAATGCCGGCATCGGAGACTGCGCTCTCAGAGGCGGAAGCGACATCTTCTTGGGTGTTGGCGCTCGATGCTTCATGGTCATTAAACGTATGACCGAGATGGACATTTTGCAAAATGCTCAACTTTTGTAATTCAAGAAGATCTAAGCGACCAAACGTCAATTGGCCTTTGATTTGTGGGTGAGCGAATCCCTCGGCCTTGCCCTTAAAACTCATCGGAGCATCATGCAAGCGAGCAAAAAGCTCAAAGTCTGCCTTTTCATTGATCCAATCGATCGAAGCCTGACCTGAAAGCGGAGAGGCATTGCCTGTACCGGGTAATAAGAGCGAACCTTGGATGTGAGCGGCTTGCCAAGTTTTTGCATCCCATTGGGCGGTTACAGGCGAGCGCAAATCCAATTCAAGGCGTTGTTGACCACTACCTTGGGCGAAATACACGTGGAAGTCAGGGGCTTGCCATTGAGTTGTATCTAGTTGCAAATCAGCCATACTCAATGCGAATTGATCGTTTCCATCATTGGTGATCAAGCGAGCTTCACCGCTACTGACATAGGCGTTTTGAGCTTGTAATTTGGCTAAGTTGGCAGTCAGGGTCAGCGATAACGGCGTTGCACCACGAGTGCCTTGAGCTTGTAATTGGAGATTTTCAATGCCGATAATGCCTTGATTCAGATCCAAATCAAGCATTAAAGCGGCGGAACCGTCAAAAAGCAAACCTTTGTCTGTATCGGCGATTTGAGCGGATACCTCGATAGAGCCGTGCATTTGCGGAGCGGGTTCATTGACGGATAAGGCGATATTTCGGAAGGCAAGCTTTTTGCCTTTGCGGTTGATACTTAATTCACCTTGGTTAATAGAAAGATTTTTGATGACGATGTCATCAAAAATGGCCACTTTGTCCGACTTCAAACTTTCGATGAAGGCAGGCCATGTGTTCGGTGCTACTATTTGTGCAGACGCCCCGTTTAAATGAAGTTTTTCAATATGTGTTTGACCAAGGACCAACCAAATCGGATTGATCTCTAAGTAAGCAGAGCGGTAAAAGGCTACGGTCTGGCCATTTTTATCGGTGATTGTTGCAGCGGGTAACTGAACTTCAATCGTTGGTAAGACGCGCACTTCCGGTGCGGCGTGCATTGAGATTTTGTAGCCGAAATTGCGGTCTAATTCGTTAGCGATGCGTTCAGAGACGCTATTGGCATTGACCAAAAAATAAATGGCCACGACGTAGCTCATCGCTAAAAGAGCAATGACGGCAATGAACCATAAAAGGAAACGAATAACACGCATAATCAAATTCAAAACGAAATGGTAGGAAGACCAATTTTCTTCAATGCTAATCTAAATCGGCTGACCTAACAAATGGGGCTGAGTAAAAAAGTGTGTCATATTTTAGCAACGGGTGAATAAAAAACGTCGCACATATTTTTGGGAAGCCACAAAAAGCAAAAGGACTCAATTTGAGTCCTTTGCTTGTCATTTCGAGCCTGAGCGCCACTTGTCGCGGATAGTTTGGCGAAGATTCGGAGCCAATCGTTCCAATGCGTCAAGGGTCATAAAAATCGAATCCCGACCGCGGTTGGAGAGTTCACGGAAACGCGATAACAATTCGCTTTCTTCTTGAATCGGATTGTGTCGTTCGCTGGTTATGATGAACAAGACGTCAAAGCCGCAATCATTCAAACGAGGCATGCGAAAAATGCCCGGATCTTCTTTTCCTTCTTCGTACAATTGGTACTGTTCGAGCGGGACACCCAAGAGCTGGGCGATTTGCAACTCGGTATACCCGAGTCGTTCTCGCTCAGTACGTAAGCGTTCACCAAAGCCTCGACGGCGTTTTTCCATTACAGTTGCCATTGTTATGTCCGAAATTGTGTCTTGAGTAAGTATAGCGAAAAAGTATCTCGTCTCTTGTAACAAAAGTGTTAGCGTTTTTTTCAGTGAAAAAGAAAAGGTCATCGAAATCGATGACCTTTTTGCAAGAAGTGAATAGCCTAATTAGACGTTGAAAAGGAAGTTCATGACGTCGCCGTCTTGAACGATGTATTCCTTACCTTCTGCTCGCATCTTGCCGGCTTCTTGAGCACCCTTTTCACCCTTGAAGTTGATGAAATCTTCGTAGGCAATCGTTTGTGCACGAATGAAACCACGTTCAAAGTCCGTGTGGATAACACCGGCGGCTTGCGGAGCCGTATCACCCTTGTGAATCGTCCAAGCGCGGACTTCCTTGACGCCGGCCGTGAAGTACGTTTGGAGACCCAAGAGGTCGTAGCCAGCACGAATCACACGATCGAGACCCGCTTCGGTCATGCCCAAATCTTCCAAGAACATAGCCTTGTCTTCTTCATCGAGATCGGAGATTTCAGCTTCGATCTTCGCGCAAATGGAAACAACAGGGGCATTTTCCTTGGCGGCAAATTCCTTAACGGCATCCAACAACGGGTTATTTTCAAAACCGTCATCGTCAACGTTAGCTACGTACATCGTCGGCTTGACCGTCAACAAGCAAAGCGGCTTGATAACGTCGAGTTCTTCCTTGGACAAGCCGGCGTGGCGGACAGACTTACCTTCGTTAAGGAGCGGTTGGATCTTTTCCAAAACCGTCACCAACTTCAACGCTTCCTTGTCACCGCCTTGGCGTGCTTGCTTGGCGTAACGGTTCAAAGAACGTTCAACGCTAGCCAAGTCGGCCAATGCCAATTCGGTATTGATGACTTCGATGTCTTGAATCGGGTTGACTTGACCGGCGACGTGAACGATGTTTTCGTCATCGAAGCAACGAACGATGTGAGCGATTGCATCACATTCGCGGATGTTCGCTAAGAATTGGTTGCCCAAGCCTTCGCCCTTGCTAGCACCGGCAACGAGACCGGCGATGTCGACGAATTCGACGACGGCAGGAACGCAACGTTCCGGCTTGACGATTTCTGCCAACTTCTGCATGCGGGGATCCGGCACTTCGACGACGCCGACGTTCGGTTCAATCGTGCAGAACGGATAGTTTTCAGCAGCAATGCCGGCCTTGGTCAATGCATTGAAGATGGTAGATTTGCCAACGTTCGGCAAACCAACGATGCCACACTTTAAGCCCATGGTAGTAATTCCGATAAGTGAGATTGTTAGTCGTTAAGTGCGTTTTCCAACGCATCGATTTCCGTTTCGTCAAAAACGAGAATCCCTTCTTTTTTCAACATGGCGGTCAAGATGCCCATGCCAGAGTTCAATTGACCGGAGAAGGACCCGTCATAAATATTTTTAGCACCGCAAGATGTGCCACTTTGCTTGATCAATGCAACGCGAGCATTGTTGCGCTTAGCCATACCCACTGCCGCTTGCACGCCAAACAAGATATCTTCCGTGCAGTCTTTGCCGGACTTCGTCATGATACGAGCCGTACCGTTGAGGACATCTTCAGCCGTTTTGCCAGCCTCGATTTCACACTGTTCGCGCGGAACAAGAAGGCCTGCCATGCATTCGGGGCAGATGGGGAGGAAGCGACGCTCGCGACCCCATTGGAAAATGCGCTGGTCGGTAATGCGCAAAATCTGAGCATCGTGACGAACACATTCGCCCAACAAGCAAGCGCTTGCCAAAATCTTTTCTTTATTGTTGTTTTCCATTTTCTTTTTCAGCTACTTTTTCTGCATCTTTTTCTTTTGCCGGGGTGCGTGGCGTACCGAACTTCGCTAAAGCACGTTGTACACGAGCCATGTCCCCCGTTGCAATATCGCCGCAAGTTTTCAAAGCTGCAGTGATGCATTCTTGGATTTGGTCATGGTGTTCTCGACTCGGTCGGTGCAATACGAAGTCTGCAACCGGTTGGGCCAGGCCCAACGAGCGCGGATGGCCAGTCCCCAAACGCAAACGCCAGAAATTCGGTGTGGAAAGCTTTTCGGAAATATCCTTTAAGCCGTTGTGGCCAGCGTTGCCACCACCTTTTTTGATTTTCATGCAACCGGGCATCAAATCCAGTTCGTCATGAACCACCAAAATTTCTTCGGGCAGAATCTTGTAATACAAAGCCAATGCAACAACGGCCAATCCCGAACGATTCATATATGTCGTCGGTTTCAATAGCCATACGTCTTGCCCGGCTAAACGAACACGTGCAACTTCAGCTTGGAATTTCTTTTCCTCGCGAAAGAACGTGTTTTCACGACGAGCCAACTGATCGACAAACCAAAAGCCGGCATTGTGTCGCGTGTCTTCATATTCGCTGCCGGGGTTGCCCAAGCCGACAATGAGACGAATTTGTGCCATAGGAAAGTTTTATCAAAAAAATGAGTACGTTATTGTATCCCATCTTTTTCGTTTTTACGTTTGGTGAGCGGAGAAATGACGAAAAAGCAGTCCTTGGTGATATAGTCATCTAAAAAATATCCAAAGGTTTCCCTATGTCTACCATTTTGTTTGAATCTCCCATTTTTGGTCCGGTCATCAGTCGACGACTTGGCGTGTCGTTGGGGATCAATTTATTGCCCGCTAGTGGCAAGGTTTGTACGTTTGACTGCATCTATTGTGAGTGCGGGTTGAATCGAGAGCGAAAAACCGATGAGAAAATGCCGACGGTACAGGTCGTCTTGGAACAATTGCAGGCCTGCCTTATTCGAATGGGGCAAGAGGGGCGTTTGCCAGACGTCATTACGTTTGCTGGAAATGGGGAACCGACCGCTCATCCTCACTTTGCGGAGATCATCGATGGAGTGATTGCTCTTCGCAATCGTTTGTCACCCAAAGCTAAAGTCAGTGTTTTGAGTAATGGCACACAAATCCATAAACCTCACATTTTTAATGCGTTAATGAAGGTTGACAATAATATTTTGAAGCTCGATACGGTTGATGAGGACTACATCGAACGGGTCAATCGACCGTCGAGTTATTACCGTGTGGCGGAACAAATTGAGGCGTTCAAGCGATTTAACGGCCGAGTGATGGTACAGACGATGTTTATGAAGGGGAAAGATTTTCTTGGCCGTGATGTCGATAACACGAGCGAACGCTACGTCGGACCGTGGATCGAAGCAATCAAGGCGATTGGGCCAGAGAAAGTGATGATTTATACGATCGATCGTGAAACACCGGATAAGGAGTTACAAAAGGCAATGCCGCAAGAGCTTGATGCTATTGCAGATCGGTTAAAGCGAGAAGGTTTTGATGTGAGCGTATCGTATTGATAGGAAAGAAAAAACGGGCGAACCCAAGGATTCGCCCGTTTTCATTGAATAATTCGAAATTATTCAGCAGCTTCTTCAGCTTCAGCCGTAGCAGCGCCGCCCTTCGTGATCACAGAGATCACGGCCGGGTTTTCGCTACCGTGGATAACAGCTTGAACGCCTTCCGGCAATTGGATGTCGAGAACGCGGAGCGTGGAGTGAGCCGTCAAACCAGAGAGGTCAACCGTAACGAATTCCGGCAAATCCTTCGGCAAGCACGTCACTTCGATAGCGGAACGAACGTGGGAGATCATGCCCTTGCTGATCTTCACGGCCGGGCTGTTTTCAGCGCCGACGAAGTGGAGCGGAACGCTCATCACAACCGGTTCGTCTGCAGCGATGCGTTGGAAGTCGATGTGCAAAACTTGCGGCTTGTACGGATGCATTTGGAAAGCGCGCAACACAACGAGTTCTTCCTTACCGTCCAATTCCATCGTCAAGATCGAGGAGTGGAACTTTTCCTTACGCAATGCGTAGAAAATCGGATTGTGTTCGAGCTCGATGGTCGTTGCAGCAGACTTGCCGCCGTAGATGATACCCGGCAACTTGTCAGCGCGGCGAAGGCGGCGGCTCGCACCCGTACCTTGCACTTGACGCGTGGTGGCGATAATTTTCATTTAAATTCTCCAAAATAATAAAAGACTCCCGGGACGCGACCATCCACTAGGAGCGAACACCTAACTTCGGCGTTCTATATGTGTGCAACCATTCATGGTTGCCGAAGAAAACGGTCATTAAGGCAGATTTCTTCGTGAAGGGTGACATTGTACACATTTCGTATCGAATGTCGAGTCCTTAAATAAAAATAAGTCCTTGTTTTTTCAAACAAGGACTTATCTTCAGAAAGCGACGATTAGAAGCCTTCGAACAATGCGCTCACAGATTCTTCGCGTGCGATGCGGGAGATGGACTCGCCGAACAAGCCAGCAGCGGAGACTTGCGTGATCTTCGGGCAGTTTTGAGCGGCTTCCGTCAACGGGATCGTATCCGTAACGATCAATTCGTCGAGTTCGGAATTCGTGATACGCTCAATAGCCGGGCCGGAAAGAACCGGGTGCGTGATGTAGGCACAAACCTTGATAGCGCCACGTTCCTTCAATGCCTTTGCTGCATTGCAGAGCGTACCAGCCGTGTCGACCATGTCATCGGTGATGATACACGTACGACCAGCGACATCACCGATCAAGTTCATGATTTCGGCGACGTTAGCGCGCGGGCGACGCTTGTCGATGATGGCCATGTCGCAGGACAATGCCTTAGCCATGGCGCGAGCGCGGACCACACCACCCATGTCGGGAGAAACCACGATCATGTTTTCGTAGTTGCGGCTCAACAATTCCTTGTAGAGAATCGGCGTTGCGTAAATGTTGTCGACCGGGATGTTGAAGAAACCTTGGATTTGGTCTGCATGCAAGTCCATCGTCAAAACGCGGTCAACGCCAACGGATTGCAACATGTCAGCAACCACACGTGCGGAAATTGCCACACGGATGGAGCGCGGACGACGGTCTTGACGTGCATAGCCGTAGTACGGCACAACAGCCGTGATACGACGAGCAGAGGCACGGCGCAATGCGTCGACCATAATCATCAATTCCATGAGATTGTCGTTCGTCGGGGTGCAGGTGCTTTGAATGATGAAAACGTCCTGACCACGAACCTTTTCACCGATTTCAACCATCACTTCGCCGTCGGAGAAGTGGCTGACAGTAGCTTTACCGAGGGGGATGCCGAGGTGGTCGGCAACTGCTTGGGCAAGTTTCGGATTGGCATTGCCCGTGAAGACCATGAGATTATCCGGGACCATAGGAACCATGATATCGCTCGTCTAAAGTGAGGTTAATCGTTCGAGAGAGAGAAGATTAACTGGGTTAGAAAAAACAAACGGGAGCCAGCACAACGATGCTTGCTCCCGAAAGTTGGCAGGGGAAGAAGGATTCGAACCTTCGAATGCCGGAATCAAAATCCGGTGCCTTAGGCCAGCTTGGCGATTCCCCTACGAATTTTTGGTTCAGCACTCTCATGCTGAAAGCAACGGGTGTATTGTAAAACTTTTTACTAAAAAATGTTGCCATTTCTCAGGAAAATTTTTTAACACCCCTTTCGCTATCGGTCGATTCGTTGGTTTAAATACCGCAGAGCCAGAACCTGTCATACGAAAGTCTGGAAGTAATTCAAGAATCTTGTTTACTTCCGGGTTCACACGTCGAACAATTGGTTCTAAATCGTTGTGACCCCATCGCGACCACTTGTTTTTCTCAAGTGCATCAGCGAAGAACGTTATTGTGACACGTTCTGTATCCCTTGTCAAGTCTTTATGTGAAAAAATTTCTGCCGTACCCTGATGAACACCCGGCCAAATGATTTCAAATTGAGTTTCAGGGATGTTGATAGGTGTCAGTTTTTCACCGATACCTTCAACCCAAGCATTTGTTCCTAAAAGGAAAAATGGGACATCTGCCCCTAATTTAGGGGCTATTTCAATCAATTCTTGTGTGGTTAAGCCTAAATTCCAAAGCTGATTAAGGCCCATCAATGTTGTCGCAGCATCCGAGGAGCCACCTCCCATGCCGGCGCCTGAAGGAATGTTCTTTGTGACGTTTATTGAAACACCTAAAGGGCAACCGGTTTTTTCTTTTAATAAACGAGCGGCACGAACACAAAGATCTTTTTCAATATCGCCAATAACATCCCCTGTTCGCGTGATATCGCCGTTTTTCTCTAAACGAAGGTCGATTCGATCGCATAAATCGATCAAAACAAAGACCGATTGCAATTCGTGATACCCATTGGGGAGTCGACCGGTGATGTGTAAAAACAGATTCAATTTGGCCGGAGCCGGAAGGTTAAGGAGTTCCATGGCGACGTTCCAAAATAATGAGCGTGATTTTTAAAGCAGGCGAGCTTGTTGTGGCCTTGCGTTCAAAAACGATGCGACGGGGCAAACCAGAATCATCGTATTGACGATAGGTAATGTCCCAACCGAGTTGACGAATGTGTTGATATGGTGCAGTGTTCGGTTCGCTTTCATAAACAGTATTGGGTAAAACTTGGCCATCAATCCAGAAGGCTAAACCGTCGATTGGCACGCTAAAACCTAACAGATCGCTCATCAGCGCATCAGGATCTTTGCCCACCGTTTCTTCGATTCCCACCGCTTGTATGCGGATAGAATCGCGTGCGTACTCAATTCGTGCGAGCGTATTACCTAAGGCCGTCTTGAGGTCGAGCACTTGGGAGGCGTTGTTTGTTGTCGTTAAAGAAAATCGACCAGAGTGATTTTCTTTATGATCGGCGCTTTGTGCAATCACTGAAAAGCGTCCCTCCCAAGAATTTACCGCTGTTAGGCTAGATGTCGTCAGACATCCTGTTAGTAGCAGGCAACTGAAACTGGCAATGGTAAGACAAAGTTTTTTTAACATTTCAATTCCTTCACTTAAAAGTGAAGATGCAATCGATCCATAAACTGTTCAATCATCTCATCCTTCGGATATAGAGGCATCAAGGTGCGCAAAATTTCCATGGTTTTATCCGTTTTCCCTTGTGCGTGGTAGAGCTCAGCTAAATGTAGCCAAATCTCTTTATCCGAGGATTTTTCTGTAGCCTTTAAAAGATGACGTTCGGCCTGGCCATGGTCATTCTTTTTGAAATACAACCAGCCCATCGAATCCAAAATTGCAGGATCGTTAGGTGCTAATCGCAAAGCTTTATCTAAAAGGCGTTTGGCTTTATCGAGGTTAATGTTTTTATTTGCCCAGAGATAGCCAAGTGCATTGTAAAAGTCCGGTTTGTCCGGGTAGAGATCAATGCCTTGTTGCAACCACTGTTCAGCTTCTTGAAGGCGATTGAGTTTTTCAGCTGTAATCGCTGCTCGGTAAAGTAATGCAGCGTCTCCAGCCTTTAAGTCCAATGCTTTCTTCAAATAACGATAGCTTTCTTTGTAGTGTTTTAATTGATCGGCAATTTTTGCTTGTGTTTCCAGAACTTCGAATTGCCGTTTCCCTGCCTTGAGCTTATTGAGCAATTTGATTGCATTTTTACCTTGATTCGTAGCGGCTAAGCAGTGTGCTTCCAACAGTTTGGCCTGAACATACAAATCGTGGTCTTTAGCAATTTTTTGAAAAAAGCCAATGGCTTGGTCGTATTGCTTTTGGCGATAGGCATTAACGCCCAGCGCAAGATACGTTTGAGGCAATTTCGTTTCGTATCCACTGCCATCGGTGGCTAACTTTTCAAACTTTTCCAACAAACGTTGTGTTTCGGCATGTTGACCGAGTGTGTCGGTGATGCCAGCCAACGTAAAAATGATGCCGGGATTGTTCGGTTGTGCATTCTCAACGAGTTTGAGCTCGTTCATTGCCTTGGGAGATTGTTTAGCTTTGGCATAAGCCTTGGCCAATCCCAAATGAGCCTCGATGTCTTGAGGATGTTTAGCAATGAATGCCTCAATCGTAGCGATTGCGATCTGGAGATTGCTCTTTGTTAAAGTGTCGGCATACTCAAGCATGGCTGAGGTGTTGTCCGGCAAGTCCTGATAAGCACGTCGGGCGTAATGTTGTGCCTGCTCAAAATCTCCCGCTTGGCGAGAAAGCTTTGCCAGGGCAAGTGCGATTTGATTGTGCTGCTCGACCAACGCTAAACACGGTTCAAGAAATTCAAGTGTTTTTTTCACGTCTTTGGTACCGATGTCCGTTTGAACAATCACTTGATAGAGAAAGTTTTCACGATGTTCGTTGTTGGTATTTGTCTTGAGTAAATCAATAATTGTATTTTGGACGGTCGTCGTTTGTTGGCCTAAGCGTAAACGAACAAGAGCATCGGAACCACGTGCCGAAGCACTTTCCGGTGTAAAAGATAACCATAATTGCGTCGCATCGAGTGCTTCTTTGTATGCGTGAACGGTGTCGGCGATTTCAAAGGCTCGCTGTGCTAAACGGGGGTCTTTCGTTTTTCGAGCCATAGCCATGTAGGTTTGGTAGGCTAATGCCGGATTCTGATTTTGTAATGCGACTTCGGAGGCGATGATTTGATAAAGCAGTCCTCCGTCAAGTTCATTGTTCGGAAGAGGCATCTTTTCATCAAATAGGGAGGCATTGGCAAACAGTGGCAGGCAAGCTAATGCAACTCCCGTTTTGAGTTGACAGGATTTTAAATGATGAAGAAAACGTGAAAAAAACAATCCAAACACGGTGAACAATGACGTAGAAATCAAACGATATAATGCTTCAAATATCCGCTATTGTACTGTTAATCGCGTTTGGCGATGGATAAAACCTCAAGCGACCAAGATAAAAGATGTCGATTTTTTCTCAAAATTTGATTGCTTGGCAGAAATGTCACGGCCGAAATGATTTACCGTGGCAAGTCAAGGATCCCTATGTTCGTTGGCTCTCAGAAGTGATGTTGCAGCAAACGCAAGTGACGACTGTTTTGGGCTATTTCGATCGATTTATCAAACGATTTCCGACAGTGGAGAGTTTGGCCCTGGCTCATGAGGATGAAGTGATGCAGTATTGGGCTGGATTGGGGTATTACTCTCGAGCTCGAAATTTGCATCGTTGTGCCCAAGTGATTGTTAAGCAGTATCAAGGGCAATTTCCTCAAGATCGTGAAACGTTGGAGACGTTACCGGGTATTGGTCGTAGTACGGCCGCAGCCATCGCAGCTTTTGCTTTTGATGCTCGAGAAACCATATTGGATGGTAATGTTAAACGAGTGTTAGCTCGATATTTAGCCATTGAGGGGGCTACGAATCAAACTTCCGTGACCAAGATTCTTTGGGAGAAGGCCCAAGCTTTGGTTCCCGAAGCGGAGATGACCGCATATATTCAAGGGTTGATGGATTTGGGAGCGTTGATTTGCACGCGAACGCCTCACTGTGATCGTTGTCCTGTTGCTGAACACTGCCAAGCTCACCATCAAGGACGAGAGCTTGAATTACCAACACCCAATCCGAAGAAAAGTCGGCCTCAAAAAACTCGAACGTTTTTCTTGTTATGGCAAGACGATTACGTTTGGGTCGAAAAACGGTTACAAAAGGGGGTTTGGCAGGGATTGTTTTCTCTGCCCGAAGTCGAAGGCGAGCTCGATGAGGAATTGGCTGAAGATTACGTTGCGCGTTTGGGATTCGAGGTGCGCAATGCAAAAGTGCTTCCTAATTTAATTCATGACTTTTCGCATTATCGATTGCTAATGAATCCCATTGCCATCAATGTCAAAAAAGCCCCAATGAGCGATGAAAATCATCTTTTCATTGAGGCTTCTTGTCGTCAATTGGTGGGGTTGCCTACGCCAATCGAGACGATCTTGTCAAAGTTCTTCGATGGTTAGTGGCTTTGATGCATGCCTTTGATCGGTGCTTTTGCTTGACCGATGATTCGGTGGCGAATCGCAATACCTTCCATTTTGGCGGCAAATCGTTTGGCCAATGTTTCTGCAACATAAACGGAACGATGTTGTCCGCCTGTGCAACCGATGGCAATCGTTAGATAGTGGCGATTGGTGGCTTGATAGCTCGGTAACCATTTTTCGATAAAGCGCTCAATGTCATCGATCATTTCTGTGACCGAGGGTTGCTTGAGCATGTAATCGATAATCGGTTGATCACGACCGGTGAATGGGCGCAATTGAACGTCGTAATACGGGTTGGGTAAGTTGCGAACGTCAAATACCAAGTCAGCAGCGCTCGGCAAACCGTGTTTGAACCCGAAAGATTCAAACGCCAAAGTCATATTTGTACGAGGGGCTTGAGCAAAGTCTTTCACCCAGGTACGTAAGGTGTTGCTTTGCAAACTTGTCGTGTCGACCACGTGAGCCATGTTTGCCCATGGAGCCATCAATTCTCGGTCGGTTTGGATTGCTTCAGCCAACGTAATTTCACTTTCTGGCGTTGATAAACGCAAGGTAAGCGGGTGACGACGACGAGTTTCCGAGAAACGTTGGATGAGTTCCGAGGTGGAAGTCGTTAAAAAGAGTACGCGTACATCCCAGCCTTGATTCTGTAACTCTTCAAAAAGGGCTTGGGTGTTGAAGGTTTTATCCAAGTCACTTCGGGAGTCAACGCCGAATGCGACGTATTTTTGCGTGTTGGCAAGGTTTTTTGCGACAGAGCTGATGAATTGAACGGGTAAATTATCGATGCAGTAGTAACCGATGTCTTCCAATTGGCGAACAGCCACTGATTTGCCAGAACCGGATAAACCAGTAACGATGACTAAGCGCATAAATATTCCTCGTTATTCTTCAGTTGTATCGTTTTCGACGGCGGCAACGGCTCGCTCACCGCTCGTGTCTTCTGCCATTGCCGCATCAACTTCTTCGTTGAGCGCTTCCCATTCTTTAGCCAAGGCATCACTCTTATTTTCTGAAATCAAAGCACTAGGTGGTTCCCAATTGAGGATGCTGGCACAGACTTCAACCGGATTGGCTGCGGCACGCAATTGATCACAAAGCTTTTTGTTTTGAAGCATGCGGATGCATTCCCGAAGCAATGGGATGTAGGCTTCGTCATCGTCACTTTCGGGTACGACCAAGAAAAAGAACAAATCGATTGGTTTGGTATCGATTGGCTCCGGATCGATATGAATCGGACGAGACAAAAGAATTAAAGCCGCCATCGGCTTGGTGATGTTTGGCAAACGACAATGGGGCAAGGCTACACCCTTGCCCAAAGTGTTGTTACCAAGGCGTTCGCGAGCAAAAAGCGACTCAAAGACGGTCGTATGCGGTACACCGCTCATTTGAAAAAGCAAACTGGCTTCTTCAAACACACGCTTTTTCGTCATTCGTTGTAATGGATTGGCGAAAATGACGCGAGAGGTCGGTAGGTACTGCAAAATTTGGTTCATAGCCCACACTCTTACATGCGGAAAGCTTCACCCAAGTACGCACGACGAACGGCTTCGTTTTGAACGATATCCTTCGGATGACCGCTCGCCAAGACCGTACCGTCACAAATGATGTATGCGTGGTCACAGATCCCCAACGTTTCACGCACGTTATGGTCAG
Source organism: Burkholderiaceae bacterium (assembly GCA_017383055.1). GTDB lineage: Bacteria > Pseudomonadota > Gammaproteobacteria > Burkholderiales > Burkholderiaceae_F > Aphodousia. The sequence continues at coordinate 49,666 of JAFNZB010000264.1, forward strand.
TGATCAAAACACCGATACCGCGATTTTTCAGGAATCGGATAATACGTTGAATTTCGATCACGGCAATGGGGTCCACGCCGGCAAACGGTTCGTCAAGCAAAATGAAGTTCGGCTCTGCTGCCAACGCACGAGCAATTTCGGTACGACGTCGTTCGCCACCCGAGAGGCTGATAGCCATGTTGGTTCGCAAGTGCGTGATTTGCAACTCTTCGAGCAAGGACTCGAGTTTTTCATCGACGACCTTGGAGGTATAGGCCTTACCATTTTCGTCCGTTTGCAATTCAAGAATTGCACGGATGTTTTCTTCAACGGTCAGGCGACGGAATACCGATGCTTCTTGCGGCAAATAAGACACACCCATACGAGAGCGGCGATAAATCGGCATGTGGGAGATGGACTCGCCGTTCAAGTCAATCGTGCCACCATCAGCCACAACTAAGCCGACCACCATATTAAAGGTTGTCGTTTTGCCAGCACCGTTCGGGCCTAACAAGCCGACGACTTCACCGCTCTTGACGGACAAGGACACGTCTTTAACGACCAAGCGACTACCGTAATGCTTTTTGAGTCCTTTGGCTTCCAAAACGTGAGTCGCTTGCGGGGCACTTTGCGTTTGTGCCGTTTCACTATCGGTCACGTTGGTTTCTTTGACGATATTTTCGATTGCCATCTTTTGTGTTTCTTACGAAATCTCAGATTGTTCGCACGACTTAAGGTGCGGAAATCTTGGTTGAAGAATTAAGTTTGGTTGCCGGCGTCTCAGAGTCTGGATTGACCTTGTTTCGAGGCGCAATAACCGTACTGGCGCGGCCACTGGTGGAACCTTGAATAATTGTACGTGAACGATGGGAGTCGTAAACGATACGATTACCTTCGGTTTGATCCTTCACGATGCCGTTTTCAGTACGAGCAACTTTCGCATTTTGATAAAGCGTGATAATGCCGCTGGCTTCTTCGTAGACGATACGTTGAGCTTCAGCTTCGAACCACTCTTCAATGCCCTTGGTGCTCGGGTCGCGTCGTTGGCGGAATTGGGCCTTTTTGCCTGTCAATTCCATTTGACGATATCCCTTGGCATTCTCGGTAATAATCAATTTAGCGCCCGTCATTTTCAATGTACCTTGACGGACGACGACATTGCCGGAGTACGTTGCAATTTGATCGACTTGATTGGCTTTAAACGAGGTAGCCTCAACAGAAATCGGTTTTTCTTTGTCGGATGCGTCGGCCAGTGCGATCGACGAGCTTAAAGCCAAAACCAACGAGGTAATGAACCACTTTTTCATATTTCTACCTTTATTGTGGCGTCAAGAGGTTTTTCGAGTTGGCCTTGGGTTGGATGACCGTTTTCACGTTCTTTTTAAGCTCAACCGTTTGTTCGACATTGTCAAAGATCATGCCTTCGCCTTCCATACGATCTTGGCCGCTAGTCATGACGACATGCGAGTCACTTTCAATCAAGTTGCTTTCCGGATAAACCGTCACTTGTTGCGTTTCAATTTGGGTTAAAGGCGTTTTTTCATTGGCTTCACGGACGATTTTTACGCTGCCTTCAAACACGAACGTTTCGCCACCGTCATCGGAACGGCCCGATTGAGCACTGGCTTTGGTGACCTGCTCGTTCGGTGCTACGCTGATGGCGCGAGGCTCGATCATGGTGATTCGATCATCAGAATAGTGCTTGAATTCTTGAGCCTGGAGCTTGGATTTGGCCATGCCGTTTTCATCAAATTGCACCATTGAAATGTCTTTGGCAATGAAATCGGGCGAATTTTCATTCGGAACGTATTTCAGATTGCTATAAGAGGCGCGTACGGCATACCAATAGCTGGCTGCAATGAGCGTCAGCAACAAGATAATAGCCACGATCGCCGTCATTCGTTCACGCATAAAGATAATCCTTTATCAATAGCGATGCTTCGCATTCGGATCCGGATTCAAGAACATATTTTCAATCGTCCAGTTCATGCGATTTTGAGCCGTCAAGATTAACTCAGCCAAATCACGAACGGCGCCATCGCCGCCCTTAAAAGCGCTCTTGAAATGACAGACCTTTTGGATGTGAGAGTTGGCATCAGCCGGGCAAGCTGCTAAACCGACTTTTTGAATCACGGCATAGTCCGGCAAGTCATCACCGATGTAAGCGATTTCGTTTTCGGTGAGATGGACTTCTCCCAACAATTCCTCTAAACCCTTGACCTTATCGCGTTGACCTTGTCGAACGTTTGTTACGCCCAACTCTTTCATTCGTGTTGCAAGGATTTTCGAAGAACGGGCTGTCAAAATAGCCACGTCAATGCCGTTAGCCATCAACATTTTGATGCCTAAGCCGTCTTTGACATTGAAAGCTTTGAACAGTTCGCCTTCGTTACCGATATAGATTTTGCCGTCGGTCAAAACACCGTCGACGTCACAGATCAGCAATTTGATTTTTTCTGCGCGTTGTTGAAGCGAGAGCATAAAAACCTTCAATATCAATAAATTAGATAACTTTTGCCGTCATGAGGTCGTGGACGTGCAATGCGCCGATAAGGTGCTTATTTTCGTCGATAACCAACAATTGATTGCAAAGCGTCTCATCCAAGATTCGTGCAGCTTCGGCAGCCAAGGCTTCAGCTCGAATCGTTTTGGGGTTGGGGGTCATCACGTCGGCAATCTTCATATTACGAATGTCACCCACCTTTTCAATGAGGCGACGCAAATCGCCTTCGGTGAAGATGCCGACAACCTCGCGATTGTTGTTAATGACGGCCGTCATACCGATGTGTTTGCGTGTGATTTCTCGAATAGCATCCAACACGGAAACTTTTTCGAGCACGGCCGGAACATTGTCGCCACTGCGCATAACATCGGACACGTGCATTAAGAGACGACGGCCTAAAGCACCGCCCGGGTGGGAACGAGCGAAATCCTCGCTCTTGAAACCTTTAGCAGCCATGCAGGCAATCGCCAAAGCGTCGCCTAAAGCCAACGTTGCCGTTGTACTGGTGGTCGGGGCCAAATTGAGCGGACAGGCTTCGACCTTTACGCCGACATCCAAGTGAACGGTCGCGTGTTTGGCTAAAGCACTTTCTTCAGAACTCGTCATGGCAATCAAGGGGGTGCCTTCGCGCTTTAAGACCGGAACAATGGTGAGCAATTCGCTAGTTGTGCCGGAATTGGAGATGCCGATTACAACATCGTCTTTTGTAATCATCCCGAGGTCGCCATGAGCCGCTTCAGCCGCATGAACGAAGAAGGCGGGAGTACCGGTAGAGGCCAAGGTGGCGGCAAGTTTGCGACCGATATGACCGCTCTTGCCTACGCCGGAAACGACAACACGTCCCTTACACGCAAGCAGTAACTTGACGGCAGCCAAGAACGGTTCACCAAGCGTGTCGGCTAAATTGTGCAATGCTTGAGCTTCGTCTTGGAGAACATCTTTAGCCAAAGCCAAGGTGATTTCGGAGGAGTAAACGTGTTCAGTCATCATGAAGAGTCCCTAATGGTTTAACTTTCAATGATACCATTTGGTGGGAAAGCTTCGCTCAAAAAGGAAGATAAAGCTTAATAAAAAGTGCCAAGTTCAATACTTGGCACTTGTTGTGTGGAATCGACAGACAGAATGAACAGAATTCGGTCAGTGATTCAAGATCTTGGAGAGGAATTTCACGGCGCGGTCGGACTTCGGTTTCGTGAAGAACTGCTCGCTCGGTGCGTCTTCAATGATCATGCCGTCTTCCATGAAAATGACACGATCGGCAACGCGACGAGCAAAGCCCATTTCGTGAGTCACGACCATCATCGTCATGCCTTCCTTCGCTAACTCGGACATGACGTCGAGCACTTCGTTGATCATTTCGGGGTCAAGAGCGGAAGTCGGTTCATCAAACAACATACAAACCGGATCCATGGCCAATGCGCGAGCGATTGCTACGCGTTGTTGTTGACCGCCTGAAAGTTGGCCGGGGAACTTGTTGGCGTGGGCCTTCAAATTCACTCGTTCAAGTAACTCCAATCCGCGAGCGACTGCTTCGTCACGGGAACGACCAAGGACTTTCATTTGCGCCAATGCTAAGTTGTCCGTAATCGATAAGTGCGGGAACAATTCGAAATGTTGGAAAACCATACCGATATTGGTACGTAACTTCGGCAAATTAGTCTTCGGATCGCCTACGCTGATGCCGTTGACGATGATTTCACCTTGTTCAAACGGTTCTAATGCGTTGACCGTTTTAATCAACGTGGATTTGCCGGAACCGGACGGACCGCAGACAACAATCACTTCCCCTTTTTGTACTTCCACAGAACAGTTCTTTAAAACTTGGAAGTTTTCGTTGTACCACTTGCTGACGTTTTTGATTTCAATCATTGCCATGGTGTTATTTCCTTGTGAGGGGATTTACTCGTCTGCGATGTTGGAGAAATCCGGCTTACGACCTTCTTGAAAGGCTTGGCAAGCTTCTTTGGCTTCTGCGCTTTGCAAACGATTGGCGATTGTCGTTTGTTCGGATTTGATGGCGCTCGAGAGCTCATGAGCTAAACTTTGGCGCAAAAGTGCTTTGGTTGCACGGAGGCTACCCAAGGGGAGCGTTGTTAAGCGAGCGGCACGGGCGAGCGTTTCTTCCAAGACCTTATCGTCATCAACGATACCGTTGACGATCCCCATGTCATAGGCTTCCATGGCATCGATCGGTTCGCTTAACAACATCTTTTCCGCCGCTTTATGGAAGCCGGCGCGTTGCACCACCATCTTCGACAAACCGTACTCGGGCGTTAAACCCAAAGCCGTAAACGGCATGGAGAAAAGTGCCTTCTTGCCACAATACACGATGTCGCAGTAATAAAGCATTGCCACGCCTAAACCCAAAGAGGGACCACGAACAGCAGCCAAGACAGGTTTGTCAAATGCGATCATTGCTTGGATGAGTGCATCAAAGGCTGCTTGGTTGGCTTCGGTGCGTTGAAGGTTTTCGGTAATGTCGACGCCGGCGCAGAAAATCGTGTCATTACCTGACAACACGACGACTCGTACTTCGGGGTCACGCTGCGCTTGCGCAAGCAGCTCAACCAAGGTGGCACAAGCTTGAGCATTCAACGTATTGCGCTTTTCGGGACGGGTAATGCCGATGTGACACACCCCCGCGTTCATAGTGACGGAAAAATCAGCCATAAATCAAATTTTCTTCACAAAAGTAATGAATTGAGTATCAAAGTCGGAACCGTCGATACGGGTGTAGCCGAGCGATTCCATTAAAGCGAACATGGATTCATTGCCACGCAAAACATAGCCGACCAACATCGTGATGCCATTGAGTCGAGCCTTTTCGTGCAAGGCGTTCATCAGCAATTTCGCTAGGCCGCGGCGTTGCCATGCATCTTCAACGACCAAACCGAATTCGGCAGTTGAGGAGCCGTTGATGCGTTTGTAGCGAGCAACAGCTCGAATCATTTCCGGATATTCGTAATCTTGAGCCGTGACCGCAACTTCACGGTTGTAATCAAGATTGGTCAATTCCACGATTTTTTCTCGAGCCAAATCGGTGTTTGAGATGTGGAAACGTAAATATGCACTTTGCGGTGACAAACGAGCAATGAAATTCTTAACGGCTTCGTAGTCTTCAGCACGAATCGAACGCAAAATCACTCGACCTTGTCGCAAGTTATGGAGTGCGTTGTCGAATTTTGGTTCGGGGCTAATCACCATGTGGCTCGTCATTTCGTCACGGATCAATGCGGCGTTGACAAGACCGATACTAGCATCCAAAACGATGCAGCCACCATCATCGATCAAGATCGGGTCAATCGTTAACTGACGAATTGCCGGGATTTCTGTCATCAAATTGGACAGGCGCATTAAAACATTCCGTAATGCGTCACGATTGATGGCTTTCATACCGCGGAACCGACCGAGTAATCGGGCTATTTTCGGTGCGTCAATCAATTGGTTGGTCAAAGGCTCGGTCAACGGGAGCAATTCGACAGCGCTATCTTGATAAATTTCTCCGATATAGCCCCCAAAACCAAATCGGACATAAGGACCGAAACACGGGTCCGTTTGAATGTCGATGGCCAATTCACGACCGTTCGTTTGCTTGATAAGACGCTGAACGTAAATGCCTCGAATCAATGCATAAGGGGCTTGAGTTTTGACTGTATCAATCAAACGTTGGCTAGCTTCATACACTTCGTTTTCCGTACGAAGGTCCAAGGCGACGCCTCCGACATTGCTCTTATGGTGGATGCCGTCAGCCAAAACTTTCAACACCACAGGCATGCCAAGCGTTTTAGCGGCATCGACGGCCTCAATCGGGGAGTGTACGATGATTCCTGATGCCGTGGTCAAACCGATACTGGCCAAAACTTTCTTTGTCTCGTATTCATTGAGCGTGAAGCGGTCGGCTTTGAGCGCTTGATCAATGATGTCTCGAGCCGCTTGCGTGTCGATCGGGAATCGATGATCATTTTCAGGCGTAGCCGTTACTTGGAATCGTTGATTGTCGGCATAGCGAGAAAGCCAGGAGAAAGCTTGAATAGCGACTTCCGGGCTCTTGAGTGCCGTGATACGTTTTTCCAATAAGCGCTTGCGAGCATCGATTGTTTCATACTCGCCAATCCATGCTGTAAACAAGGGCTTATAAGACGAAGCCGTCGACCAAACCAAGGCATCGCAGACTTTGTCGAGCGGAGCCATCACGCTAGGAGCCGTGATGACTAAAACGGCGTCGATGTTTTCGTCTTGATTGAGTGCATCCAATGCCAATTTGATACGACGGGGATCGGCGTTAGCACCCAGATCCACGGGATTGGTAATCGGCAAAGGAGAGTCGACCAACGCTTGGATTTTTTCGATGGTCGTTCGAGATAGGCTCGGTAAAGAGACGCCGGCATAACTGGCAGCGTCAGCGGCCAAAACACCAAAGCCACTGCCGTTACAGATGATGCCCAAACGATTGGCTCGAGGTTGGCGGCGATCGCTAAAGGCCTCAATCGCAGCTAATAGTTCATCCAAATTGTGGACGCGGATAGCCCCCGCGCGCTCTAAGAGCGCGTTGAACACTTGGTCATCGCCGGCCGGGATGGCCATACGGTTTGCCAATAAGTGGCCCGATGCCATGCTTTTCCCACCGCGTAAGACAATAACGGGTTTGTGTTGGGATGCGGCACGAATCGAGGAGAAGAATTCACGCGGATTTCGCACGCCTTCAACATGCAAAACAATTGTTCGGGTCTTTTTGTCTTGAGCTAAAAAGTCGATGACTTCGCTCATGGACACGTCGATTTCATCACCCGTATTGATAATGCTGGAAAATCCCAGACCACTTTCGCGAGCGTAGGCTAAGACGGAGGTGCCAATCACACCCGATTGGGAAACGAAGCCGATATCGCCAGCAGCGGGTAACTCAGTCCAATAGCTGGCATTGAGGGACAATTCGGGACGAAGAATCCCAAGGCAATCTGTACCGATTAATCGGATGCCGAGGTGGTTGGCTTTGTTAACAACGTTGGCTTGCCACACTTGTTGGGAAGTGATTTTCGGATCACTCGGCGGAATCGCAACCCAACGAATACCCTTTTGGGCAATTTCGTCTAACAACGACTCTAACTTTTGCGGTGGCGTTGCTGCAATAGCCAAATCAATGGAATCATTAATGTCTTTAAGCGAGGCATGGCAAGGAACATCCCCCAAGTATTTGTACTTGGGATTGACGGCATAAACTTTTCCTTGGAATTGACCGCCGATCAGGCTACTCCACAAAATGGTGCCCAAAGAACCCGCACGATCGCTGGCTCCGAGAACAGCGATGCTTTTGGGGGCAAGCGCACGATGTAAACAGTGTTGAATATCCATGCTCACAGACAAGAAAATGTTAACGACAGACGACAAACGTTCTGAAATGTACAGAATCTGATTATTTTAGACGAAAAGGGCCTTTTGGACTTGAAAGACCTTTGTTTATCTGAGACAAAAGGCCTAGCTTTGTCGCTAGGAGGAGCCTTACGTTTGATAAAATTGATAGTCTAGTCAGAAGGAGATTTTATGAAAGTCGATGGCATCCATACTCGCAGTATTTGGTCGCTTGATAACGGTCAGGCCGTCGGTATCGTTGACCAAACGTTATTGCCCTTTAAATTTGAGAAAAAAATTCTTCGTACTTGGCGTGAAATTCAAGAGGCAATCGGCAACATGCGTGTTCGAGGCGCACCTTTGATCGGGATCGCCGGAGCATGGGGTATGGTGATGGCTATCAAAGAATCTCCTGAAGATGAGGCTATTCATGAAGCGCGTTCCGCTTTAATCGGTACGCGTCCGACGGCTGTGGATCTTCAATGGGGGGTTGATCGCATCGTCACTCGCGTGATGTCATTCGAGCCCCATGAGCGCTTTAATGAAGCGGTCCGTTTGGCAGAGAAGATGACGCAAGAAAACGTGATTGCCAATCGCGCCATCGGGACGCATGGAGCGAAGCTCATCGCGCAGATTTATGCTCAAAAGCGCGAACCGGTCAATATTTTGACTCACTGTAATGCCGGTTGGTTGGCTACGGTGGATTTCGGTACGGCGTTGTCTGCTATCTATATCGCAATGGAACAAGGTATTCCCTTGCACGTTTGGGTTGATGAAACGCGCCCGCGTAATCAAGGTTTACTGACAGCGTGGGAGTTGGCTGCACATGGTGTGCCACATACGTTGATCGCTGACAATGCCGGCGGCCATTTAATGCAACACCGAGATGTCGATATGGTGATTGTTGGTGCAGATCGCATTACTTCGGCCGGTGATGTTGCCAATAAAATCGGTACCTACTTAAAGGCTTTGGCGGCTCGTGATATGGACGTTCCTTTCTATGTTGCGGCACCTTCTTCTACGATCGATTGGTCGATCAGCGATGGTAAACATAGCATCACGATTGAAAATCGCAGTGCCGATGAATTGCGATATGTCAGCGGTGTCAACGCACTAGGTCAAGTTGAGAAAGTGGCGATTGTCGGTTCGGAGACGAATATTGAAAATCCGGCGTTTGATGTTACTCCGGCTCGCTTGGTGACGGGCATCATTACCGAGCGCGGTGTTTGTGCTCCGCAGGAGCTGATGCATCTTTTCCCTGAAGAGTCTCGCCAAGGATGAGCGACGTTGTGTTGATCGATTCGATAGAAATTCGTCGAGCATTGATTGTGACTGCGCGTCAAATGAATGCGCTTCGCATCAATGTCAATAAAAGTGGCAATGTTTCCGTTCGCATCACAAGTGAGTGTGGGCGTGAGGGTTTTTTAATTACCCCGACGGGGATTCCCTATGAAGCGTTGGAGCCTGCGGATTTGGTTTTTATTCCGATGTTCGCTCGAGATCTTTCTAGTGCGGTCGGTTTACGAAAGGCTTCTAGCGAGTGGGCTTTGCATGCTCGTATTTATGAGAAAAAAGCCTCAGTCAGAGCGATTGTGCACACGCATTCGGTTTATGCCACGGCGATGGCTTGCCAGGAAATGGCAATACCGGCTTTTCACTACATGGTGGCGACTGCTGGAGGGCAAGAAATTCCTTGTGCACCTTACTGCACGTTCGGGACCGATGAGTTGGCTGACTCAGCCGCAATCGCTTTAGCTGAACATAAGGCTTGCTTGTTGGCGCATCATGGTGTTGTTGCGACGGGTAAGGACTTAGATGATGCACTACGTATGGCCGTCGAAGTGGAAAATTTAGCTCAATGCTATTGCATTGCGCGTTCGCTTGGAGAGGTTCCTTTACTATCTAACGAAGAGATGGCTCTCAATATTGAGAAATTTAAAACTTACGGAGTTCAAAAATGACAAAGTCGATTGGCGCTCCTTGTTGGGTCAAACCTGACGGGTCACCCGTTTCTTGTACGGAGAAGGTAAAGGTGCTCAATGAAAATTATGAGGAACTTCGTGAGGCACTGAAGGATGCATTGGAAGATGCACTTTTGTTAGGGTGTTCGGAAAAGCAGATTCGTCAAAGTTTCCATGATTTGATCGACGAAATCGAATCGGAAGTAACGGAATCTCAGGTACATCCTTAGTGCGCCTTTTCGGTTTTTGATAACAATAGCCAAAGAGCGACCGATCCGCTCAATGTGGCAATGACATAGAAGCCGTCTTGGTATTGTCCGAGTAGAGTGTGCAATTTGCCGAAAACGACTGGCAAGAAAATCGAACCGCCAAAACTAAAAAATAACATCCCGCCGGTGGCAACACCGGCTTTTCCTTTGGGAGCGACTCGGGCCAATTGAGCTAAGTGGACACCATTCCAGCCGATAGCTGAAGCCCCTAAAGCAAAAGCCACTGTTAAGATAAGCCATGACGGCCATTCAGGGGTAAAGAGCGAGGTGATGATGGCTAAAGTGGCCATCAAAAACCCTAACAATGACAAAGTCAAACGTGCCGATCGAATCCAATCGGCAAAGACCCCCCAAAAGAGTCGACCGACCATGCCACCCGCGCTAG
>JAFNZB010000265.1 GCA_017383055.1 Burkholderiaceae bacterium
ATATCGAAGCTAATTCCAAGCACATCATTGAATGTGCCAAATCCAAGCGCCGCTCGCCCGGTGATATTTTGGTTTTTGCTATGCATGCCATGACGGGTGCCGTACACACGTTTGACTCTTTATCGGTCGATACAAAAGCCTCTATCGAAGCAGCCATCGCCAAAATCGCCAAAGCTATCAAAAAAACAGGTGTGAAAGTTGTTTTGCCGGCGATGGTGACGCGCGGCATGGGAGTGCATCTTTTGGAAAACGGTACGGTATCGGTTTTGCCGATGTTTGAAACGGTGGGCGGACTCGTCGTTTTGAAAGATGCCGTTGGAACGACGCATGATCTCGTTTTCCGCACGGCCGACGTAGCGGAGCCGTTTGCCGGTTGGAGTGCCGGTCATCATGTGGTCATCGATAGTCAAGCCTTCCATGACGGTCGCGTCTTTGTCGGTCAATGTCGTGTGGTGCAAAACGGTAAACTCAAGGCTAACTATCTGGCTCCGCAAACGAGTTTTGACATCGCTATGGCTCATGTGTGTCGTTGTGACGATGCCACGGTGAAAGTTCAAGCAATGAAGGTGGCATTGAAGTGCTACATGAAGCGCTATGGATTTAAGGCCGTGACGTTGGGTTTGTCGGGTGGATTGGATAGTGCGGTGGTCGCAGCGATCGCTACCGACGCCATCGGTGCTGAAAACGTTCATGCGTATGTGTTACCGAGCCAATTTACGAGCGAAGAGAGTTGGCAGGATGCCGAAGCGCTCGCTCACAATTTGGGTATGAAAATCCAAGCGATCGACATCATGCCGACCGTGAAGGTAGCTTTTGATTCCGTTTCGCCTCATTTGCCGGAGGATCGATCGACCGCATTGATGGCTGAAAATCTTCAAGCTCGTGCGCGTGGATTGTTGCTTATGAGTTTGAGTAATGTGGACGGCTCTTTGGTGTTGACGACAGGCAATAAGAGCGAATGTGCCGTCGGTTACTGTACGCTTTACGGGGATATGGCCGGTGGCTTGGCATTGATTGGTGATATCTATAAGTCAGAGCTCTACAAGCTTTGTGAAGATAGCGATTATTTGCGTCGAGTGATTCCGAAAAATATTTTGACCAAGGCGCCGACGGCCGAGCTTCGTGATAATCAAAAGGACGAGGATTCTTTGCCGCCGTATCCGCAATTGGATGCCGTATTAAAGAACATGATCGAGCGTGGTTTCTCGCTCAATAAATTGAAGAAACGTCACGGTGCCGAATTGGTTGCTCGAATTTGGAAATTAGTCAAGGGAGCGCAATTTAAACGTGAACAAGCCGCTCAAGCCGTTAAGTTGACGACTAAGCCCTTGAGTCAAGTAACGAATAATGCATTTTTCTAAAGGATTGGGAATATGAAACAAGTCGTGGCCATTATTAAGCCCTTTAAGTTGGATGACGTGCGTGAAGCGTTGGCCGATATCGGCATCAATGGTTTGACCGTGACCGAAGTGAAAGGGTTCGGTCGTCAAAAAGGGCACTCCGAACTCTATCGCGGAGCTGAATACATGGTGGATTTTTTACCGAAAGTAAAGATCGAAGCCGTGATGGCTGATGACATGGTCGATCAAGCCGTTGAAGCCATTCAAGAGGCTGCTCGTACGGGCAAGATCGGTGATGGCAAGATCTTTGTAATGGAAGTCGAACAAGTAATCCGCATCCGTACCGGCGAAACGGACGAAGCTGCGATCTGATTTCTAGATTCAGACTTAGGGGGGCTTAGGCTCTCCTTTTTTTTTGCTTTAAATTTTAATTGGCTCATTTGACGATTCTAATAAAGTGTTTATAATATAGTTAATGCCGTGAAGGTTTTATTTTGGTTTTATTGTTGATTTGGGTTTTTAAAATGGATTGCGGGTCTATTGTCCAAGCAGAGTTATTGATGGCATCGTCTCAACCTTCGTTCTCTGAATTTCTTCTTTTAAAAATCCAAGTCGTGTTTTGGGAAATGAAGAAATCATGTCTAACGCTCGTTTTTTTGAAGCCTCTTTCGTCTTAGCGCATTGCAATCATCGTGCGCTCGTTGTGCCGAGCCAGCCGAATATGCCAACTCCGAATGGTCGTACGTGGCTTGAAGTGACCGACGCTGTTTTGGCTGAAGTCCCCTCGAAAATGTTGTTTCCTTTGGTGGGTACGCAATTGCAGCGAGACTTAAAAAGTTTGGCCATCAGTCGTCATGATCGTTGGGTCTTTGATCGTTCGGTGGAGCCTGCAATCAAAAAACTGATGATCGAAGCCAAGAGCCGCTATTTGGCGATTCGAAACGGTGTCTTTGCCAAAGAACTTTATCGGTCGCTTTTGCGATTGTTTCAACGCGATCCTCGTTTTCAGCGCGTGCTTTCCAATCATGAAAAGCCGACCTCGGCAGCCTTTGCTGTGACGCGACGTGTTTTAGGGCAGATTTATTTCAATTGGGAAATTCAACCTTTTGAAATGAATGATCAAGCCGGCTTTGCTTTGCGATTGGTGCACGAGATGCATGAAATCGTTTATGAACGTTTGTCACGTTATCCGATTGACCGAGAAATGATGCCTTCCCATCGATTTATCCGTTACGACTTTTATCTAAAGAAAATGGGGCAGTTCTTAGGGATCAATCGAGATTTTGACAAGCTCTTTTGCTTATTTGCCGATGCTTGCCGATTGTTTCCCCGTGACGGCAGCTCCCTTTATGGTTTACGACTCGATGAATTTTGGGCTCGAATGACAAGGATTGGGGAAACGATCACGAAACAACTTGAGGAGGAGGGCACAGTCTCATTTGGTGAGGAGAATTCGCACGAAGAGGCAACTCAAACGATCGATTCGGAACGTGAACGAACTGTCGATCCATTAAGTGTGAGCTTCAAGGGAGAGACTTTGGATTTGCCATTTTTTGCATAGATCATCGTATATCGTCCTCTCTAGCCCTAAATGTAGGGTTTGGAGAGGGGGTGTATATACAAGGTGAATCAAAAAGGATCAAAAGTTGATAGAATCTCAAAGTTTCAAATGAGCTTTTAGGAATTTGGCGAATCATGGATTTCAATGTTCGTATTATGAAAATCGATCAAGCGATCACGGAAAAGGGTATCGTGACGTTTGAGGATTTGTTGCGCGCCACGGGCGCCTCTCC
>JAFNZB010000266.1 GCA_017383055.1 Burkholderiaceae bacterium
AAACACGGTGAGTGTGCCTTTGCCAAAGCGTAATGCCGTTTCGATGGCTTCGATGCCGCGGGTCTTATCGCAACGAGATAGGCGGAAACGATCGGCAACGACCCAAAGACAGGTTTCGTTTTGGCGACCTTTTTTCTGTGTGGATTCTCGATGGATTTTGGTAAAGCCTTGAGCGGCTAACGATTGTTTGACCTCTTCGAGCTGCATCGCTTTGGGGACGACGATGATGAATGTGACAAATAGACGAGGGTCATTGGCTTGAGCTGCCTTCTCTTCAAGTTTTCGCCAAATGGAAGCGGGCGTGTCGTGCTCGACGAGCTCTCCGCAATGCTCGCAGTAGAGCTTGGCTTGTTGGGCGAAAAAAAGCTTGAGGTGGTCGTTGAGTTCGGTCATCGTGCCGACGGTGGAACGAGACGTACGAACCGGATTGGTTTGGTCAATGGCAATGGCGGGTGGTACCCCTTCGATGCGGTCGACCTGAGGGCGATCCATTCGATCTAAGAATTGGCGTGCGTAGGGGCTAAACGTTTCAACGTAACGACGTTGGCCTTCAGCGTAGAGCGTATCAAAAACGAGTGAACTCTTGCCGGAACCGGATACGCCGGTGACGACGGAAATTTTGCCCGTTTCGAATTCGACATCAAGATTTTTCAGATTGTTTTGTTGGGCACCGAAAATACGAATGTTTTTTTCCACGACCGTATGACTCTCAAAATGACGCACTGACAGATTGATTTTAACGGTCGCGAGTCGGTTACGCGGTGAATTTTTTCTATCGAGTTAATAGTTACTTTTTGACCATTTGCGCTTCGGCAGCAAGGACGAAATGTAAACCTACCAAAATCAAACAAAGGCCAAGGAATGCAAGCCAAGTGATGGGTTCTCCCGCAACCAAAATGGCCATGAAAAAGGCGGTGACGGGCTCAATGAGTGACATGGCTACGCCTGTCGTGGCACTAATGCGGGTCAGAGCAAAGCTAAAAAGAAGGTAAGCAATGCCGGTGACCACAATACCGAGGTAGCCCACGACCATACAGTCGATCGTGGTGATGTGACTGGGCAAACCCGAGAAAATGAGTGCCATAGGAATTGCCATCATGGTTGCCACGGAGAAAGTACTTGAGGTGACCACAAGCGGTGACATTCGTTGTACGAGTTTTGAACTCGAAATGGTGTAGGCAGCGTAAAAAAGGCCGGACAACAAACAAGCCGTTAAACCGAAGGGGTCGATTTGCCAAGTGCTTGCTTGTGCAACGACCATCAAGACGCCGCCCGAGGTCGCACAACTCGTGCCTAACCACCAAAGGGGAGCAGGGATTCGACGATTCAAAAAGATATCGAGGATACCAGCCCAAATAGGGGCCGAACCAATCATGGTAGCCGCACCGACGGCAATACCGGTGGCTTTCACTCCAAAAAAGAATCCGAAATTGAACGTTACGATGAAAAATCCGGTAAGCAAAATCAATCGAACGTGTTTGCTCATCAATTCGAGGGAATTGCGCAGTAGGGCTCGGTGAGAGATATAAAGGATGGATACGAAAAAGAGACTGGCAATACACAGACGGAAGGCTGCTACCCATAGTGGAGGGATGTTGCCCACGATAAAGCTTTGGGCAACACCAGCGGTGCCCCAAAAGATAGCGGCCGATGCCGCTAATGCAATACCGAGAAAGACGTCTGAACGCATGAACCCACATCCTTTAATCGTGTGCGAGTGTATACCCAAAGCGAATCAGCCGCCTCTCTCGTAATCCCTAGCTTAAGCCATGTATTTTTCAACGATGCGAGCAAAGATACTGGCACCCTTTTCCAAAGACTCGTCATTGAAGTCATAGGAGGCATTGTGTAATGCACACGGGCCTTCGCCATGACCTTCAGCTCGGTGTTCCCCCTTGCCGTTACCGACAAAGAAGAATGCCCCGGGGCAGCGGACCAAATACTTCGAGAAGTCTTCGGCAGGCATCACGGGTTCTTGATCGTGCAAGATGTCTTCACCAAAAAGTTCTACAGCTGCTTCGGCTACCATGTCGACACAAGCAGGGTGGTTTGTCACCGGAGGATTTTGATAGATGAAGTTCATCGTGGCCGTAGCACCGAAACCGGCAGCAACCGCTTGAGCGATTTTCTCCATTTCTTTGTGCATCATGACCGTGACCTCGTGCGAGAACGTGCGGACCGTGCCGACGAGTTTGGCGGTATTGGGCACGACGTTATAGGTCGTACCGGCAACGATTTGGCAAATGGACATAACGGCCGGATCGATCGGGCGCTTAATGCGAGTGACGACCCCTTGGATGGCGTTATAGACTTGGACGGCTACGAAAACCGGGTCGATCGACAAGTTGGGCAATGCACCGTGGGAACCACGACCTTGGATTTCGATCGAGAACTCGTTACCGCTGGCCATAATGGCTTGGCGGTTGATGCCGATCTTTTGGTTGGGGGTTTCGGGCCAATTGTGCAAACCGAAGTAGTAATCGGCAGGGAATTTTTCCATCAAGCCGGCGTCAAGCATGCTGTCAGCACCTTGGCCGTTTTCTTCTGCCGGTTGGAAGACAAAATAGACAGTACCGTCAAAATTTTTGGTTTCAGCCAAATAGCGTGCGGCCAACAAAAGCGTTGTGATGTGACCGTCGTGGCCACAAGCGTGCATAACCCCGTGGTTTTTTGATGCATGTGCAAATCGATTGGCTTCTTCAACGGACAATGCGTCCATATCGGCACGCAAAGCGACGGCCTTGGTACTACTGCCGTTTTTCAGAACACCAACCAAACCCGTTCCGCCAAAATGGCGGTGGACTTCAATGCCCCAACTTTCGAGGTATTGAGCAATTTTTTCAGCCGTTTCGAATTCTTGGCCACTCAATTCGGGGTATTGGTGAAAATATTGACGGATCGCTTTGAATTCTTCAGCGAGCTCGGTGATACGAGCAATAGCAGGCATGGTTTTATCCTCTAACAAGGCAAAAGCCAACACAAAAATGTTGGCTTAATAGAAAAGAACCCAATCGAGGACTCGATTGGGTTCTGGGATCAGAATCAGATACCGCGCAACTTATCGTGAGCTTCTTTCACGTTACGACGCATCGTATCGAAAACTTCATTGATAGCGACCATCACGTCATTGTTGGTGCGGGAGACCACCAAGTCATGACCGGAAGCGACCAACGTGACATGAACCGTAAATGCGCCCATCGTTTGGTGACCTTCTTGCGTCACGGTAGCGTGGCAAGCGCCCAATTGATGGTCAAATTTACGTAAGCCTTCAAGTTTCTCGGCGATAGCCTGTTCAACAGCTTCAGAACGATGAATACCATGGAATGTAACTTGTAATGCTTGTGCCATAAAAGCCTCTCTTTCTTGTTCTGATAATGCGTATTTGGAATAAATTTCCTTCTACATGACTAAGTGTAGCGAAGTTGAAGTGTCAAAGTCATGGCTTTGCGCAAACGTTTTGAATTTTCTTTCATGCCCCATTTGTGGGTTTCCATGGTACTGAGGGTGCGAAATTTCGAAAAAAATAAAAGAACTCCGCTATTTAAGGGCAAACTTTGGTAATATCGCGGTCTATTATCAATGACTATCCGTCAGATTAATCAAGTTACTTAAGGAAATTTTTCATGCGTAAACCGTGGGAAGAAGCGGGCTCTCATCGTGAGTCTTTTGGTGGCGAACGTCGTCGTGATCGCCGTGATGGTTTTGGCGAAGAACGTCGTGAAGGCCGTTTTGAACGCCGTGAAAACCGCTTTGGTTCCGATCGTTCCGATCGCTTCGAACGCTCTGATCGTTTCGAACGTTCTGATCGTCGTGACGGCGGTCGTTTCGGTGCTCCGCGCCGTGATGGTGACCGTCGTGGTGCTGCCGGCGGTTTCAAGCGCCGTGATCGCTTCAATCAAGACGAAGGTATGTTTGGCGTTCGTTCCGGTCCGCGCGCTCGTATGGCCATGAGCAACCGTCGCGGTGGCAAGCGTGCAATCGATACGAACCCGACGCGTAATGCTTTGGTGGCTTTGGATGCCGATGTGGCACGCGTGTTCGGTACGAGCGAAGCCGTGAACGAAGCTTTGCGTAAGGTGATCGCTTTGGCTCAAGTGTTGGGTCCGGTCCGCGGTGCAGAACCGGTGAAGGAAGAAGCCGCTGAAGAAGTTGCTTCCGAAGAAGCCGTCGTGGCAGAAGCCGCTCAAGAAGAAGTCGTTGCCGATGTCGTTGAAACGACCGACGACGAAGACGAAGAATGGTTCGACGTGGCTGCCGCTGAAGAGCAAAAGTAATCGTTGATCGATTTCATCGAATCCATAGGCGCTTTTAGTACATAATGCTAAAAGCGCCTATTTTGTTTTTGGAGACTTTTATGACCATTGCGTATGCCGTTGAGTTGGCCGAGCCGCATGCCCATATTTTTCGAGTGACCGTGACGGTTCCTGCGCCCTTGGATCAAGAGCAGGTGTTTACGCTGCCGACATGGGTGCCCGGCAGTTACATGATTCGCGATATGGCCGGTCAAATCGTCAGCTTGAAAGCGGTGGGTAATGATACTTCATTGCCGGTCACCAAGATTGATAAGTCGACCTGGCGCGTCAGTACCCGTGGTTTGACGGGAGAATTGAGTTTGGTCTATGAGGTCTATGCTCAAGATTCTTCCGTTCGTTTGGCTTATTTGGATTGTGAGCGAGCTTTTTTCAATCCGTCAAGTCTCTTACTTTGTCCTTTGGGTTTCGAAAAAGAGCCGATAACGCTCGATCTGATCAAAAACGACTCTCCTGCCTATAAGCATTGGCAGGTGGCGACGGGTTTGGTTCGTGATAAGGCGACGAAACGTTGGCGCTTCGGTCGTTACCACGCCGATAACTATGAACAGCTCATCGATTGTCCGGTCGAAATTGGCGATTTTAAAACGTTGACTTTCAAGGCTCATGGGGTTCGCCATGACATCGTTTTAAGCGGTCATGTTCCCGCTTTTGATGAAGTGCGTTTGGTGACCGACGTTAAGGCGGCTTGCGAACGTACGATCGAATTGTTTGATCCGAAAGCCAAGAAAGCACCGTTTAAGGAATACATCTTCTTCTTAAATTTGACGGTGGGTAGTTATGGCGGGCTCGAGCACGCCAATAGTACGGCGTTGATTGCATCGTTTGAAGATTTGCCGTTTGCCGACACCGGTAAAGACGAAAAGGGCTATCAGTCGTTACTGACTCTGTTTACACATGAATATTTCCATGCTTGGTGGGTCAAGCGTGTGAAACCCGCGATGTTTGTTCCGTATGACTTGAG
>JAFNZB010000267.1 GCA_017383055.1 Burkholderiaceae bacterium
AGAAGACTTGAACTCCCGACCTTCTCATTACGAATGAGCTGCTCTACCAACTGAGCTAAACCGGCTTCCACGGATTGTTTACCTCTCTAAGAAGAGAGATGGTGCCGGTTAGAAGACTTGAACTCCCGACCTTCTCATTACGAATGAGCTGCTCTACCAACTGAGCTAAACCGGCTTTTCCATTCGCCCTTAATTTCGGGCGAAGCAGAATTATGCAGAAGTTTTTTTAGAAATGCTAGTGTTTTTCTAAAAAAAATTTAATTTTTTTTTGTTTTAGAAGGCAAACCATGCACGAATAAGCATGTAAGCAGCCAAAACGAACAACAAGCTCGCGAAAATTCGCTTCAACGGCTTGGTGTCGATCGAGTGAGCGACCTTGGCACCGATCGGTGCGGTCAAGACGCTACAAACGGCCACGGAGAACAAAGCGGGCAAGTACAAAAAGCCCAACGAGTAATCGGGCAAGCCCGGATAGTTCCAACCGCTCCAGATGTAACCCAAGGTGCCGGCAAAGGCGATCGGGAAACCCAACGCGGCAGAAGTACCCACTGCACGATGGATCGGAACGTTACATGCGGTCATCAAGGGGACGGAAATAAAGCCGCCGCCTGCGCCGACCAAAGAGGAGATTGCACCCACGGCACCGCCAGCGGCACAGATGCCGGCAGAGCCGGGCAACGTGCGGTCCGATTTGCTGTTCTTGCCGAAGAACATACGCAAAGCGGAGAACATCACGAAGCAGCCAAACATCAACGAGATGGCAAAATTCGACAAAAAGCCGGAGATTTGAGCGCCGATCACGGAGCCGATCAAGATACCGGGTGCACCCGCCATGACGATATGCCAAACGACGCCACCGCGAGCGGCGTGAGCACGAACGCTGGAAGCAGAGGTGAAAATGATGGTCGAGAGACTCGTGGCGATAGCCACGTGCACGGCGATTTCATCAGGGATGACACGACCGGCCAAGATCATGGTCAAAAACGGCGTCAAAACCAAACCGCCACCGATACCCAACAAGCCGGCCAAAAAGCCCGTGCAGCACCCCAAGAGTGCCAATAAACCGATAGAAAGAAAATCCATTTGTTAAGAATCCTTACGAATCAGGCGGATAATAAAGCGGTATTCCTGTTCCGTCAACGGGGTAATCGACAAACGGTTGCCCTTTTTTAAGATTTGCATTTGGGCCAACTCGGGGTGTTTTCGTAATTCGGCAATGCCGATCACGGGTACGGCTTCCAGTGCTTCGATGTCCACGCAGACCCAACGGGGATTTTCTCGCGTGGATTTAGGATCGTAATACTCACTCATCGGATTAAATTGCGTTTCGTCGGGATGCACGTCGCTCGCAACGCGAGCAAGGCCGGCAACGCCCGGTTCTTTGCATGACGAGTGATAGAAAAGGACTTCATCGCCGATGTTCATTTCATCGCGCATAAAGTTACGAGCTTGGTAGTTTCGGATACCGAACCAATCGACGCGGCGGTTGGGCATGGCTAATACGCTTTGCACGGAACATTCACCGGGTTCGGATTTCATGAGCCAGAATTTTTTAGACATGGAAGACTTTCCACAAAAGAAGAATCCCCTGTGAGGGGTTGCCTTTCATCCTGAATCCGAAGATTAAGGGCGGTCGCCTCTGAAACGGGTATCGGGATAGCAACACGTGCTCTCACACCACCGGCTCCAAGTCCAGCAACCTAAGTGCAGTAGCATAGGAACAAGGAATATTAAAGCAACGCTACACTCACTGGGGATACTTATATTCTGAAGTAGATGTTTGAAAAAAACAATGCCCGAAAATGACTTCCCTCAAGGAATGCGCATCGCATTGTAATGCCCGAAAAATGGGCATTTGTGGGCTTTTTTGAGAGGAGTGGAAAAAAGCAATTGATTTAGCTGAATTTTTCGAAAATTACTTGAGAAACTCAGCGAGGCGGTCCTGTTGAGGACGCTCTAAAACGCTAACCAATTCCCACAAAGCGTCATGGGTTTGAACGTCTTTTTTTGCCAATTTTTGGACAACCAGGCGTACGGGACCCTTTTGGTGGTCTTTGAGCGCGAGAGCTTTTTCGAGCGTTTCGTAGGAAAGCGTATTGAGTTTGGCGGGCGAAGGAATCGAGTGGACGAATTCCACCAATTTGTGACCGCGACGAGGCGTGGTGTCTTCACCGAAGAAGCGGAACGAAAAACCGATTGCCAACACCACCACGACCGCAATGGGCAAAATCGTGCGCATCGGACCGTGGTAGCGTTGTTCGAAAATCATTGGCGATTAGATGCGTTGATAGACCAAGTCCCAAACGCCGTGACCGAGGCGTTCACCGCGCGCATGGAACTTCGTCATCGGGCGTTCGGTGATGGGGTTGGCCATCACGGGGGAGAAGCCCTCGTGCATGTTCTTCAAAAGTTCTTCGCCTTCGAGCACTTCAAACATTTGTTCGGCGTAGTTTTCCCAGTCGGTGGCGCAGTGCAAATAACCGCCCGGCTTGATGTGGGAAGCCAACATGTGGATGAAGGGTTGTGCGACCAAACGGCGCTTGTGGTGACGAGCCTTGCGCCAGGGGTCCGGGAAGTAGATGTGCACACCGTCCAACGAGTCGGCGGCGATCATGTCTCGGATCACTTCCACGGCATCGTGATTGACGATGCGGACGTTTTCCAATTGCATTTCATCGAGACGCTTTGCCAAGGCACCGACACCGGCCATGAACACTTCACAACCCAAGAAGTTCACTTCCGGGTGCATTTGAGCGATGGCGGCCGTCGTTTCACCCATACCGCAACCGATTTCCAACACCAGCGGTGCTTCACGACCGAAGAGTTCCTTCGCATCGATCAACTTCGGCTCGTAGGGCACGGCGTAACGCGGAAGCGTTTCATCGATCGCGCGCTTTTGCGCTTGGCTGATGTGACCGCGACGCAATTGGAAGCTACGGATGTGACGTTTTTTGAGGGCTTCAAGCTCCTC
>JAFNZB010000268.1 GCA_017383055.1 Burkholderiaceae bacterium
AACCCAAACAAAAAAAACGGTTCAAAATTGAACCGCTTTTCCCATTTCAAATCAAAGCATTAAGCCTTTCGACCGAACTTTTTCATCGTGCGTTGACGAACGGCTTCATACAAGCAGATACCCGTTGCCACGGACACGTTCAAGCTTTCCACGCTACCCAAGAGCGGGATAGCAGCCAAACCATCGCAACGCTTACGCGTCAATTGACGAAGACCAGGACCTTCGGCACCCATCACCCAAGCAAAAGCGCCCGTTTGGTTATAGTCGTAGATTGTCTTGTCGGTTTCGCCCGCTGCGCCCACGACCGTAACACCAGCGTCACGAAGTTCAACGATTGCAGCAGCCAAGTTCGTCACTTGAACGACCGGGATGCTTTCTGCGGCACCGGCAGCAGCCTTCGCGGCAGCAGGCGTCACGCTAGCGGAGCGATCCTTCGGAATAATGACGGCGGTTGCACCGGCAGCGTCAGCCGAGCGCAAGCATGCGCCGAAGTTACGCGGGTCGGTCACGCCGTCCAAAATCAAGAACAAGGAGTCGGGACCGATTTGATCCATCAACTCATCAAAGCTCATCCCCGTTTCGATTTCACGCGCCATGGCAACGATGCCTTGGTGCGGAATCTCACGGCTCACCATGCCGGACAAACGAGCATGATCGGCCAACATCACACGAACGCCGGCTTCTTCCAATTGCTTACGCATTTCGACCATGCGCTTGTCGCGACGTTCACGGTCGACATAAACGGACACCAAGGAGTCCGGATCCTTGCGCAAACGTGCGCCTACGGCATGAAAGCCGGCTAAAACGATATTCTTTGCCATTTTTTATTTATCCAAAACGAATGCCGACATTGTACGGTCAAACCATCGAAAAATCGATACGTCGCTTGTCTTCATCGACCTCATGCAGTCGAACTTTCACCGTTTGACCAATCTTAAAGGTCTCTCCAAACGATTGACCATGCATCTGACCGTCTCGACCCAATTCATAATAGTCATAACCGATGCGAGAAATGTGAACGAACCCTTCCACAAAGACTTCATCCAATTCCACATACAAGCCAAAGCCCGTAATCGCCGTGATACGGCCCGAGAACTTTTGGCGGGGTTTGGCAATCGATTGTAAGTAACGACACTTCAACCAACTCGTCACATCTCGGCTTGCTTCATCGGCTCGACGCTCACAAGCCGAAGTCATCTTGCCCAAATCGACCCAATCGGAGGGAGCTGCAGGCTTTCCGTCCGTTGCCGTCGTCTTTAAAGAACGCTCCAACGACTTCCCGGCAAAGCTTTGCAAGATATTGGCCGCTTGCGGGTAAATCGTCGGCTTATAGGTGCGACGAGAGAGAATCCCCTTAATCGTACGGTGCACCAAAAGGTCGGGATAGCGACGAATGGGCGACGTAAAGTGCGTATACGATTCGTACGACAACCCATAGTGACCGATATTTTCGGGCGAATAGACGGCGCGTTGCATCGAACGCAAAAGTGCCATCTGAACGATTTCACCGTAAGGCTTATCTTGAACGGCCTTGACCACCGCTTCATAATCGGCAGGACTGGGCTTATTGCCACCGCCCAACTTCAAACCAAAGCCCGTCAACACTTCACGCAATTGTTCCAAACGCGTCTCAGCAGGCGAATCATGCACACGGTAAAGCGAAGGCTTCTTATTCGATTCAATGAAGTCGGCTGCACACGTGTTGGCTGCCAACATGCACTCTTCGATCAAGCGATGCGCATCATTGGTCTCACGCGGCAAAATCGCTGTGATTTGACCGGCATCGTCTGTTTTCACGTACGTCTCACGGGTCGCGAAATCGATCGCGCCGCGCTTTTGTCGTGCAGCTCGAAGTACTTTGTAAAGCGCATAAAGCTCATCCAAGTGAGGCTTCATCACGCCCACAGCCTCAATCCCTTCGGCTTCGCCGGATAATGCACTCCAAACCTTGGTATAGGTCAAACGAGCCTTGGAATGGATCACGGCCGGATAGAACTGATAGCCCTTGACCGTGCCTAAATGATCGATCACCATGTCGCAAACCATGGCACAACGATCGACATTCGGATTTAACGAACAAAGCCCGTTACTTAACTTCTCGGGCAACATCGGAATCACACGCCGCGGGAAATAAACACTCGTGCCACGAATCTGCGCATCGATATCCAAGGGCTTGCCGGGTTTGACGTAATAGCTCACATCAGCGATTGCGACCAATAAGCGCCATTCGGTTTCCGACACTCGAGCCGCAAAGACCGCATCGTCAAAGTCCTTGGCATCTTCACCGTCTATCGTACAAAACGGCACGTCGCGAAGGTCGACGCGTCGTTGACGGTCTTTCGCTAATACTTTTTCAGGCAACGCATTGGCTTCGGCGATCGTTTCGTGACTGAATCGATACGGCAAATCAAAGAGTCGAACGGCTTGTTCGATTTCCAAGTCAGCATCGTTTTGGCTATCCAAAACGTGATCGATAACGGCTTTAAGCTCCGTTTTGCCCTTCGTCGGGTATTGCGTGATACGAAGCACGACGGGTTTGCCTTGCATGGCATCGATCTCATCGTCCGTATGATCAAGTATCACGGACAAATAAGACAAACGGGCATCGTATTTACGGAACGTGCGAATGACTCGGCCATTTCGCTTGGTGACACAACGGATCTCGCCCACGATTTCCGTCATATGATGCTCAACCACTTCCTTGACTTGAGCCGTATCACCGTCCCAATGACGGCGAATGCTGTAGCGAATTGCGTCGCCCGGCAACACCAAACTCATATCAGTATCCACGATCGGACACTTTTCACCCGTTTCGTTATCGATCACAAAAGGCGTGTTGTGAGCAAAGCAAGAGACGATCCCTTCCTTGGTATCGTCATGCTTTAATGCGGTCACCGTGCCCGATTTATAGTCGATCTTCACGCGAGGATCTTCGACCATCAGTTCGACCACTTTTTGCATGAGTTCGGGCGTGAGCTTACGATAGCGGTCCTTTAACAACACATAAAACTCATCACCGCCCAATGGCATCCCCGACTTCACCACGATGTCCACGGCGTCTTCTAAAAGCTCACGAACGACATAAGCCTTCACACGGCCTTGCGTGCGCTTGGGTTGCGCTTGACGATTCTCACGGACGATTTTCGGACGGGGCGTTCTTCTTAATTTCGACAAATTTCTTCTCGCTTATTGCTATAATGTGCGTTTCTTCAAAAAGAAGAAAACGTTTTGGGCCCAGGTGGCGAAATTGGTAGACGCATCAGCTTCAGGTGCTGACGCCGCGAGGTGTACCGGTTCGAGTCCGGTCCTGGGCACCAAACTGCATTTCGACTTGCATTTCATACACGCAATTTTATCATACAATAGTCTTTATTATCAAAGACTTACGAATCAACTCTCCACTCCAACGCCACGTATTTTTACGCACGATACGGACAAAATGTGTCAAAAAAATGGGCAAAATTACATCAATTTACGCACCATTTCAACCGTTCAATACAAGTGCTATACACACGCAGCCTTCACACCACAATCCGTCACTAATTATTTGATTTATTAGACTATTTGAGTCCATTTTTACACATAAAAATGGCATTTGCGACGCGTTTTTGAACCGATTTACCCAAATCCA
>JAFNZB010000018.1 GCA_017383055.1 Burkholderiaceae bacterium
CGTCGTGCTGCAGAAATGTATTCGACCTTGTGTAAGCAAGCTCGTACAATGAATGATCCGTTGTCCGTTTTGGACTGGGTCAACGCCTTTGCCTTTGCTGCCAATGAACAAAACGCTTGTGGTGGTCGTGTGGTAACGGCACCGACCAACGGTGCGGCGGGCGTCATTCCGGCCGTGCTTCACTACTACATGAAGTTTGTCGATGACTCGACCTTGTATGGTGTTCGCGACTTCCTTTTGACGGCCGGTCAAATCGGTATCCTCTATAAGGAAAACGCATCCATTTCCGGCGCTGAAGTCGGTTGCCAAGGTGAAGTGGGCGTGGCCTGCTCGATGGCTGCAGGTGCTTTGGCTCAAGTCTTGGGTGGTACGCCCATGCAAGTGGAAAACGCTGCAGAAATCGGTATGGAACACCACTTGGGTATGACGTGCGACCCGGTCGCAGGCCAAGTGCAGATTCCGTGTATCGAACGCAATGCCGTGGCTGCCGTGAAGGCCATCAACTCGGCCCGTTTGGCTCTTTTGGGTGACGGTCAACACTTTGTATCGCTTGATAAGGTCATCAAGACGATGCTCGAAACGGGTCTTGACCTTCAAATGAAGTATAAGGAAACGAGCCGCGGCGGTTTGGCCGTGAGCATCGTTGAGTGCTAAACAATCGAAAAATGGCCGGCTTTTTTGAACGTGCCACCGAAGGGCTATTCTTTCAAACGGATAGCCATCCGTATTGGGATCACACCCATTTCGGAGTCAAAGGGGAACACGTCAAAATCGCCGGCAAAAACAACTCAGAATTGGCCGGTCTATGGATGCCGGCCTTTTTTGCTTCCGACGCGACCGACTACACCCCTAGAGGCACCGTTCTTTTTGCTCACGCTTGCATCCATAACATGCAATTTCACTTACCACAAGTGATTTGGTTGGTAGCAGCCGGTTTCAATGTCTTTACATACGACCCTCGTGGTTGCGGACGATCGCCAGGTTCGATCACTTTGGCTTCGATCGTTGAAGACATCGAAACGGTTTTTGCTTATCTGAAAAATCGAGACGATGTCGAGTCTTCCCAAATCATCGTTTTTGGCCAACACGCGGGCGCTTATGCGGCGTTGCAACTGGCTCAAACCACTCCTTCGATCGCAGGCCTCGTTCTCGAATCCGTTTGGGCCACCCAATCGGGTTATCTTTTGAATCGATACGGTCCGGGAATCGGTCATTTATTAAAAGCGCTTTGTCCGGTGCGTCCCGATCCGATCGACGCACTATCTCAAATAAAGATGCCCTTGGCTTTAGCGGTCGCGAGTCTCGATCGATCGATTCCGGAAATCGAGCAAAAGCGGGTGATGAAAGCTTGTCCGAAACAGAGAGATATTTGCTTAGAGAAAGGGGCTCGCCATTTGGATCTCTTTACGAGACCATCCGAAGCCCGTCAACGGTTTCTTGCTTTTACCCAAAAAGTATTACAGAAAGATCATTAAGAATCAAAAAGTTAGGGAGAGTTTTCAACTCTCCCTTTAACTTATTTAAGCCCTTTTCGATCAGCGTTCATAACGGCGAATCGAGAAGCTCCACGGGTGTTGTTCCGTGGCGGGGAAGGTGTCCTCTTCGGCCAAGGTCCAATCACTTTCATTGAAACCTTCGAAAACGGCATCGCCTTCATAGTCGGCATTGATCACCGTGATGTGAGCCACGGTCACGCGATGCATCGTTTGGCGATAGATTTCTGCACCGCCCATAATGAAAGCGTGGTCGTTTTCCTTCACTGCTTCCAGCGCTTCATCAATGCTCGCAACGACCGTGGCGCCTTCGGCGACATAGTCGGCTTGGCGGGTGATCACCACATTCAAACGACCGGGCAAAGCTTTGGGCAAAGATTCCCAAGTCTTGCGACCCATAATGACGGGTTTACCTAAGGTCGTACGTTTGAAATGTTTCAAATCTTCGGGCAAGTGCCACGGCAATTGATTGTCCTTACCAATCACACCGTTACGAGCACGAGCCACGATCAAATGCAATGTCGTCATAACGCGTCCACCCATTAAACGGCCACAGGGGCCTTGATGTGCGGATGCGGATCGTAACCCACGATCTCGAAGTCTTCGAAACGATAATCGAAGATGGAATCCGGACGACGATTGATCTTCAACTGCGGATAAGCGCGCGGCTCACGAGACAATTGAAGTTCGACTTGTTCGTAGTGGTTGGAATAGATGTGGCAGTCGCCACCCGTCCAAACAAAGTCGCCCACTTCGAGATCACATTGTTGAGCTAGCATGTGCGTCAACAAAGAGTAGCTGGCGATGTTAAAAGGCACGCCCAAGAAGATGTCGCAAGAACGTTGATAGAGTTGGCAAGAGAGCTTACCGTTGGCGACATACACTTGGAACATCATGTGGCACGGCGGCAAAGCCATCTTGTGGATCTCTGCCACGTTCCATGCCGTCACGATCATGCGACGGGAGTCGGGGTTGGTCTTGATCGTCTTAATGAGTTCGGCGATTTGGTCAACGTTTTGTTCACGACCCGTCCAATTGCGCCATTGAACGCCGTAGACCGGACCCAATTCACCATTTTCATCGGCCCATTCGTCCCAAATGGAAACGCCGTTGTCTTTGAGGTACTTGATGTTGCTGTCGCCTTGGAGGAACCAAAGCAATTCATGGATGATCGAACGCAAGTGAAGCTTCTTCGTCGTCACGAGCGGGAAGCCTTCTTGAAGGTTAAAGCGCATCTGATAACCGAAAACGGAACGCGTCCCCGTGCCGGTACGGTCGGACTTCTCCACACCGTTTTCGTACACATGGCGCATGAATTCTTCATATTGATTGGAGATCATGGTCATACCTCAAAACTGAATACCTAATATATATAGGAGAGCATTCTACTTGGGTTGACGGCTTTGGTCGAACATAGCATTCAAGAAACTCTAGGTCAGACTGACTAAAGAGTCGGGTAATTACTCAATAGAACAATGAGTTAGCAAGCCTTTTAAAGTAAAAAAACAATTCGACAAATAAGTAAATCAATACTTTCGGATAAGGCTAACGTTATACATTTGCGAAAAAAACTTCAGAAAATAGAATACCAAAATAGACTCGTGTGAGTCCCGTTGAGGTCTTTGCGTTTTCTCAACAATCGTCTTGAAAAAGACGAGCGGACAAAAGACGGGTTTTATAATGGATTCACTGATTTTCATTCATTTGTGAGATCGATATGGTGGCGTTGATTTTTGGTGTGTGGGACGGTGTCTTTTATGACAACCGCCATACGTATGAACCGAGTGCTCCGGCCGATTTGCCGCTCGAGCAATTCTCTCAATTCAATCCCGGCAACCCCATTATGAGTTTTGTCGGTGATCGCGGCTTCCTTGTCATGGACCGCCGCGCCAACCTCGCTTTCTCACTGTGGCGCTACTACGATCGCGCCATGCATGAATCTTGCGGTAAATGCACCCCGTGTCGTATCGGTACGCGCGTCATCGCCGAAGCCTTGGAAAAAGCATGCCAAGGTCATGGCAAAGACGTCGATTGGGAAATGGTCGAAGAGATCGCTCGCCAAATGAAATTGACGAGTCTTTGCGGCATTGGTCAAACCTCGCCCGAAGCTCTCTTGGGTGCCTTGAAGTACTGCCGCAACGAATTGACCGATGCACAACCCTCGCATTTCGGTCATTACGACTATTACACGCTCATGACCGCTCCTTGCGTGGAAGCCTGTCCCGCTCACGTCGACATCCCGCGTTACATCGATTACATCAAAGCCGGTGAACCCACCCAATCCACAGCCGTGCTTTTGAAGCACTATCCGTTGGTGGGTAGTTGCGGTCGCGTCTGTGTCCGTTATTGTGAAAAGAGCTGCCGCCGTCGTTTCGTTGACGATCCCATCGACATCAAGAATTTGAAGCGCTATGCGGCCGACGCCACCGGTCCTATCGTCGATCTCTTTAGCAAAACCGAAAATGTCACGCATCCTTTAAGTCCGCGCGTGGCCGTGATCGGTGCGGGCCCGGCCGGCATCAACTGCGCCTATCACTTGCTGCTTCAAGGCTATAAGGTCGATATCTACGAAGCCAATATCCACGCCGGCGGCATGGCTCAAGAGAGACCGTTTTCATCGGGCAGGCAGGCGATGGTGCCGCCGGTGGCCAAAATCAGCAAGCGCATGGCAAATTACCCCTTATAAACAAATATCTGCTTGTATTATAGCACGAAAGTGTGGGCAAAACAATGAAAAGCCGCGGGCATTTTGCCCACGGCTTTTCATATAGCAGCGCAGGGGGAGTTTTGCTCTCCTTGCAAAAATATTTACTTATCCGGGAATTCCCACAGCACTTCGCGGATGACTTCGCTTACGGTGGGGTGGGGGAAGATAATCTGCCTTGCATCGGTGACCCTCAGCTGCATTTCAATCATCTGCGCGGCGCCCCAGATAATTTCGCTGGAATAGCTGCCAATCATATGTACGCCGATGATATTGCGCTTTTTCTTGTTGATGATTACCTTGCAGATGCCGTCCGCGCCTTCGTTTTCAGCCACAAAGCGGCCGGAATAGCGCATGGAAAGCTTCTGTACTTCGTAATCGATGCCCTTTTCCTTGCATTCCTCTTCGGTGCGGCCCACGGAAGCGATTTCCGGCTGGGTGTAGATGACCGAGGGATTGGCATAATAGCGCATGCTGTCTGCCTTGCCGAGGATGGTGTTTACCGCAACCTCTGCCTCGCGATAAGCGGTGTGCGCCAGCATATGATGGCCGTTTACATCGCCGATGGCATAAACATTGGGCAGGTTGGTGCGGCCGAGGGCATCGGTGATGATGCCGCCGCGGTCGGTATTCACGCCGATGGTTTCAAGGCCGATATTCTGGATGTTGGCGCGCCTGCCGATGGAAAGCAGCACCTTGTCCGCCTTCAGGGCTACCTGGCTGCCGTCGGGGGCTTC
>JAFNZB010000269.1 GCA_017383055.1 Burkholderiaceae bacterium
GTTTAGCGTTCATTTTAACTAAGAATGCCGCGCCCTCCCGGCGGGATTGCCGCTTGGGGCGGCAAGGAAATTATAGCAGCTTTTTCGGGTCAAGTCAATATATTTTTCGTACGTTGTGCGTTTTTCATTTAGAGAATCCCTATCGTGGCGAATATTCAAAACCGAAAAGCCCATTTCGATTATTACATCGAAGAAAAATACGAAGCCGGTCTCGTGTTGCAAGGTTGGGAAGTAAAGTCGATCCGTGAAGGTCGAGCCCAAATCAAAGAAGCGCACGTCATCGTTCGTAACGGTGAGCTCTATTTATTGAGTTCGCACATCACGCCCTTAAAGACGGCGAGCACCCATGAAAAGCCCGATCCGACGCGCACTCGTAAACTTTTGATGCACGCTCGTGAAATCAACAAGTTGATCGGTAAGGTCGAACGTGCCGGTTATACGTTGATCCCACTTGACATGCATTTCGTTCGCGGTCGAGTCAAACTCTCCGTGGGCCTTGCTAAAGGTAAGCGCCAATTCGAAAAGCGCGCCGATGAAAGCAAGAAGCAATGGGAACGCGATCGTTCTCGCTTGCTTAAAACCAGCAACCGCTAAAACGAACAAAGGGGCTTTAGAAGCCCCTTCGTTTTTGTTTAGCCCTCAGTTATTCGGCCTTTTCTTCTGCCTTCTCTTCTTCAGCGTTCGGATCACGGAAGTGGAGGTCATACCCCACCAAGAGTTCCGTCCAGCGCTTCAAGAGCAACAACATTTCCGGTGCCGGTTGTTCACCAAAGAGCGTCACGCCCTTCTTGCTCAACTCGAACATCGTGTTATAGGCTTCGGCCATGAAAACGGCAAAAGCCGAATAGATCAAGACGTTGTTGTCTTCGGGGAGCTTGCCACCGGCGGCTTCGGCTAACTCTTGACCCAACTTGATGCGCAAGTTACCGGCCACGCCCGTCGGATACCATTCGGGATCCAACGCAAATTGCTCATTACGACCGGAGAACGTAGCGCCCAACCAGTTCATCACCTTTTGATCGATCTCGTCGAGTTGTTCTTCCGTCAAACGACCGGCCTTTTGCTCTTCCACGCGACGAGCCATGTCCATCATGAATTGACCCAAGATAGCGCCCGTGATGTTCGGATGACGAAGCGGTTGTTTGCCACAATCAGAACCACAGCTGCCACATTGACCATTGCAACCCATTGTTATTCTCCTAAAAATATCTCGATAGAAAACTTACTTGAAATCACCCGAGGTCGGTGCACCCGTGAGAATCAACGTCCACTCACGAATAAAACCTTCCAAAATCGGGTTATTTTCCAAACCGCGTTCGGCCACTTCCGCATCACCCAACACGGCATACACTTCGCTCACCCAGTGAGCAAAGGCAAAAAACAAAACGGTCGGAGCGTCTTCCAAGGGCTCTTCCCCTGCTCGCTCCACGATCGCATCACCCATCGTTTCTAACAGCGCCAATGCCAAACCTCGACCGTTCCATTCGGTTTCGGCTGTAAAATGCGGATTTTCACCACCAAACGTTTGCGTGAGCCAATCGACCAACTTCAAATCGGCCGCTTGCAACTCGTCGGTCGTCATTTCACCGGCCAACACCTTTTGCACACGATGCCAGGTGTTCGTAATCGCTTGGCGAATCACGACTTCAGTCACGGCCCAAGTCGAGATGTTGGCACCCGTCTCACGTTGAGTCGCGTGCGATTGACAGCATCCCATTTTAGGCACGACTCCACTCGATAGGATCGCTTTCCATGCGACCCAACATACGTTCGGCCCACATGCGGCAAAGGCGCTTACCTTCGCACTTGAACTTCTCGGCATCGGCGACAATCGCATCGGTCTTTGTCATCGTATAGACGTCGCAGATGAATTCGAATGCCGTGGCTTGCAACACGCCTCGCGTATCGGCCAAGTCGGCTTCGTTCACCCCCACCTTTTCAAAGCGAGGCTTCAAATAGGCTCGAAGATAACTAGCCAAAGGATCACCGCTCCAGAAAGCTTTGGGCTTAAATTGCTCGTTCTTACCGGCCAAGACACCGGCCAAGAAGGCAGCGGATTGCTTATCCATGGCCGTGGCGTCTTCGCTCTTTAATGCACCGTCGTGCACCATCTTGATGCGACGGACCACATCGTAGAGCACCACTTCAAACAATTCTTCCAAAATGGATTGATCGGCCAAATCGTATTGCACGAGCGGCGTTTCTTCTTGAACGATTTCTTTTTCTTGCGTCATCACAAACTACTTCAAACTAAAAAACGTTTGACCCATTCGGCCACCAACGCATCGCGTCGCAAATCGAACACTTCCTGCGTTTCGTCGGCTTGGCTCGAGGTCATCAACAATTGCACGAAATCCTTGGTCATCATGCAAAGCGCAATAAAGAGGTATTCTCCGTCATCTTGGACCGTTTCGACCAAGACTTTCGTATCCTCCAATTGTGCAAAATACGCCTTCAATCGTGAGGCGATCACGGCCGGTTGTTTCTCATCGGCCAAGGGCATGGCCCCTACGTCACCACGAAGGATGGCGCTTGTAAACGCCACCATTTCCATTTGCTTTTCCAAACCAACGTTTTCATCCTCACTTTCAGATAAGCAACGCATCGTCTCATCCAAAAGCGAATCAAAGAGCGCGGACAAAATGGTCGGATCGGTCAAATCGATCAACGACGCATTCAAAGCAACGGCTTTTTGCATAACGAACCTTTTTCTCAACAAAGAAAAGCCGATGCAGAACGCATCTTCTGCATCGGCCGATTTTCTGCTAGCCGTAATTGTAGATTATTTCTTTAAGTTCTGAAGAATTTCAGCGGCCGTTTCCGGATTTTGTGCCTTCGGATCGGTCGAACGCATAATGCTCATGGCCGAAGCGATCATGCTACCCATGTCATTCATGTTCGCAGGCAACAAGAGCGTATTGCCCTTCTTGGCGATACCCGAGAACGCATCGACATAACGTTCGGCCACCTTCAAATTGACAGCCTCCATACCACCGGGCGATTGCGTGGCTTCTGCCACTCGACGAAGGGCTTCAGCCGTTGCCGTTGCGATTGCCAACGTAGCAGCGGCTTCCCCTTCAGCCTTATTGATCGCAGCTTGCTTTTCACCTTCGGATTGAGCGATAGCCGCTTCACGAGCACCGGTTGCCAAATTGATTTGTTCTTGCTTACGACCTTCGGAAGCGGCAACCACAGCACGCTTTTCACGCTCGGCTGTGATTTGTTGTTGCATGGCTTGGAGAATAACGGCGGGCGGCGTCAAGTCTTTGATCTCATAACGCAACACCTTCACGCCCCAATTCAAGGCGGCTTCGTCGATCGCGGAAACCACCGATTGGTTGATCAAGTCACGTTCTTCAAACGTCTTATCCAACTCCATCTTACCGATCACACTACGCAAGGTCGTTTGAGCCAATTGCGTGATGGCGATGATGTAATTGCTCGTGCCGTAACTCGCACGCTTGGGGTCGGTCACTTGGAAAAAGAGCACACCGTCGACGGATAATTGCGTATTGTCCTTCGTGATACAGACTTGGCTCGGCGTATCCAATGGCACTTCCTTCAAGGAGTGCTTGTAAGCAACGCGGTCAATAAACGGCACCACCACGTTCAAACCCGGCGACAACACGGAATGAAACTTGCCCAAACGTTCAACGATCCAAGCCGATTGTTGCGGCACCACTTTAATGGCCTTGATCACAAAGACGATGGCTACCAAAACCAAAACCACCGTAAACACCATGAATTCGGAGAATTCAAACATCGTACCAACTCCTTTTCCTATCCTTAATTCTTACGAATCATGAGCACATTGCCCTTGATTTCCACGATGCGCCAAACACCGGCAACCGCCTCTTGCCCCTCTTCAGCCTGAGCCATCCATTCGGCACCGCGGTATTGCACCTTTGTGCGACCTTGCGCATCAAAGGCTGCCACTTGCACCAATTGACCTTCGTCCATGTTTTGCAATTGATGGACTTCTTTTTCGTTCACGCCGGCGTTCAAGGCTCGCCAACGGCGAACCCAAACCGAACCCGCCAATGCCACCACGGCAAATGCAGCCATTTGCCATTCAAGGGTCACATCCGCAAAACTAGCGATTGCAGCGACCAATGCGGCGCCGGCTAAAACCAACAGATAAAACGTCCCGACCAACATCTCGGCAATGCCTAAAAGAGCCGCGGCCACCAACCAAACAACCGTCAAACTGATTGTCATGCTTATCCTTTCACCAAATCATTTTCAATATTGTTAAGTGTATCGTTTTTGCCGTTTTTTTAGCGACCTAAAAGACGATGCAAGTGTAACGATTCGCTA
>JAFNZB010000019.1 GCA_017383055.1 Burkholderiaceae bacterium
GAAGCAGAACAGTCGATTGAAACATTGACCCCTGATGCGATGATTCTTATGCGATGGCAAGAGTTAACAAGTTGGTCCCGAGAAGATCGTTTGGTATTGCCTCTGTTTGAGCCGATGGTGAAACTGCTCAATAATGGATGGCGTTTGGCGACGGTCGAAACGTTACGTGGCACTTTGTTGCATGCCGTTCGATGTAACGGGGCAATCGTTGATGATATTCATATCGTGGCTCCGACTGAATGGGTTTTTCAGAATCAGGGACCGTTGTTGAATGCTGTTAATGAATTTGCGATCAAGAGCGGATTGCATGGTCAGGCGTTATTGACCGAGGTCCGCTTATTAGTCGCGTTGTTTGATGCATGTACCGATGTAATAGTTACCGCGGGAGACACTTATGCATGAGTTATCGATTGCCGAGGGCATCATTGAGGTGGTTGAGCGTACGGCTCGACAAAACGATGTCACTCATGTGAAAAAAGTACGAGTTGCCATCGGTGAGTTGGCAGGCATCGACATTCCAAGTTTGCAATTTGCATGGGTCTCGGTGACGAAAAGCGGGGTAGCAGAAGGCGCCTTGTTGGAAATTGAAAGACCGGCCGGAGTCGCTTGGTGTATGGATTGTTCCGTTACGGTACCTTTAAAAAATTTTGGTGATCCCTGTCCGCATTGCGGTGGGTATCATTTGACCCCAACGGGCGGTCGAGAAATGCGAGTTATCGATCTTATTGCCGATTGATGGATTCAAAACGATTGGAGAAATACTATGTGTACGCATTGCGGTTGTGGGCATGACCATCATCACACGCACGACATGTCGGTTTCCGATGAGCGAGCAATTGCCATTGAAGAGGACATTTTGGGTCGAAACAATGCCATTGCAGCGGACAATCGCGCAATCTTTCGTCAAAAAAAGATTTTGGCATTAAATTTGGTTTCGAGTCCCGGTTCCGGCAAAACCGAGCTTTTGACGGCAACGATTATGGCGGCCAAGGACAAGATGACGATGGTTGTGATTGAGGGCGATCAACAAACAAGTAATGACGCTGATCGAATCCGTGTGACGGGAGCCTCGGCTTATCAAATCAATACCGGTAAGGGCTGCCATTTGGATGCCAATATGGTGAAGTCGGCTTTGGAACATATGTCGATTGAAGACGGTTCGATACTCTTTATTGAGAATGTGGGCAATTTGGTTTGTCCGGCTGAGTTCGATTTAGGTGAGGCACATAAAGTGGCGATTTTGTCCGTGACCGAGGGGGAAGATAAGCCCTTGAAATATCCAGATATGTTCCGCGCAGCCGATGTGATGATCATCAATAAAATCGATTTGTTACCGTACCTTCATTTCGATATCGATCGTTGCGAAGCCTATGCTCGTCAAGTCAATCCGAACATTCGTATCCTCCGAACGTCGGCCACGACCAAAGAGGGTTTGGACGCTTGGGTGAAGTGGCTGACGGTGGAATCGGCTTTGTGTAATTTGGTTTGATTCGCCTCGGTTTGCCTCAATCAAAGACTCCCCAGGGGGCGCAGATGACCACCGTAACGCGTTATTACCGAGTCAATGGACTTGTTCAAGGTGTTGGTTTTCGGCCGACTGTCTATCGCATTGCCAAGGAACTCTCCTTAGTTGGAGAGGTCTTTAACGATGCTGATGGGGTTGGTGTCTATCTGGTTGGCCCCCAAACGGTCGTTGAGCAATTTCCTGATCGTTTGATTGCCAATAAGCCACCGTTATCTCGTATTGATCGTATTTTTGAGGTGCCTTGTGAGCCTCGTCAGTACGACGAATTTATCATTACAGCCAGTGTCGCTGGCAAGGTCAGCACGAATATTACGGCCGATGCAGCCACTTGTGACAGTTGCCTTGAAGACATGTTCACAAAAGGCAATCGCCGTTGGCGCTATGCCTTTACCAATTGCACGCATTGCGGTCCTCGTTTCACGATTACTCGTCATTTACCCTACGATCGTCCACAAACGTCGATGGCTCCATTTGTGATGTGTGAGCACTGTCAGGCCGAATATGACGATCCGTTGGATCGGCGTTTTCATGCTCAGCCCAATGCATGTCCCGAGTGTGGGCCGCTATTGCGTCTAACTTTGGCTGATCGCCAAGTGCTCGATGGCGATCCGATTGTACGTGCGGTGGGGATGATTCGTGATGGACTCATCGTGGCCGTGAAGGGTTTGGGCGGTTTTCATTTGGTGTGTGATGCGCGTAATGCAAAGGCAGTAGCTCGGTTGCGTGAGCGGAAGCGCCGTTATGAAAAGCCCTTGGCGATCATGGTAGCCAATTTGCCGAGTGCCAAAGCCGTGGCCAATGTGGATGTGGCAGGTGAGCGGCTTTTGACCAGTGTGTCTCGCCCGATTGTGTTGCTACCGAAAAAAGCCGGTGTTGAGCTCGAGGGAATCGCTCCATTCATGAGTGATTACGGTGTGATGCTGCCTTATACCCCGGTGCATTGGTTGCTTTTTCATGAATTAGCAGGTTGTCCTGAAGGGGTTGATTGGACAAAAAATCAAGTCATTGAACACGCTCTGGTGATGACGTCGGCTAATCCTGGCG
The DNA here is from genome assembly GCA_017383055.1 of Burkholderiaceae bacterium. Classification (GTDB taxonomy): domain Bacteria; phylum Pseudomonadota; class Gammaproteobacteria; order Burkholderiales; family Burkholderiaceae_F; genus Aphodousia. The sequence continues at coordinate 2,570 of JAFNZB010000019.1, forward strand.
GCGAGCCACTGGTGATCGATAATGATGAGGCTTATGAGCGTTTGGAAAATATTGCTGACGCGTGGTTGTTGCATGATCGGGATATTTTGATTCGCTGTGATGATTCGGTTGTCCGAATGATCGACGATTCTCCCGTTTTTATCCGTCGAGCTCGTGGTTATGCGCCTGACGGTGTTCGGATTAATCAATCAATGCCTTCAATATTGGCTTGTGGAGCCTATTTGAAAAATGCTGCAGCGCTGAGTCGAGGGCAAGAAGTTTTCTTGACGCAGCACATTGGAGATTTGGACAATCGTGTGACATGCGAAGCGTTGGATGAGGCAATCGATCATTTGCAAAGTATTTTGGAAATATCGCCTGAAGTTCTCGTCTCAGACTGTCATCCCGATTTTTATTCCACTCGCTTGGCAAAAGCGATAGCTGAACGTTTAGACAAGCCTTTGATTTCGATTTACCACCATGCTGCCCATGTGGGAGCGGTCATGGCTGAATATGCTCGCACGGAGCCCACGCTCGGGTTGGCACTCGACGGCGTCGGCATGGGACCGGATGGTGCCATTTGGGGCGGTGAATTACTGTTGGTTGATGCACAGGGCTTTAATCGCTTAGGGGCTATGCGGCCACTGCCTTTGCCCGGCGGTGATCGAGCAGCCAAAGAGCCTCGACGTATGGCGGCGGCAGTCTTAACCCTTTTAGGGCGAGAGTCCGAAATCGTTAAACGTTGGCCGGATATGCCTTATGCCGCTCGTATGGGTGAGCTCATAAAAAATACGCGCCTAACGCAGACGACGTCCTCATTGGGGCGTTGGTTCGATGCGGCAAGCAGCTTGTTGGGCTTGTGCGATGTTCAGCACGATGAAGCGCATGCGGCGATGCTTTTGGAAGCGATGGCTTCTAGAGCGAACGGTCAAGTGTTAGCCGATAAAATTCGTGTCTGTGATGGTGAATTAGATTTGTTACCATTGATGGCTCATTTGGCCGATTGCGTTGAAGATGACAGGGCTCAGGCGGCTGCCGATTTTCATCGAACGCTTGCGTATGGTTTGGCAGTGTTGACCCAAAAAGCCGTTAATCGAATCAATTACACGGGGCCTGTGGCATTAAGTGGCGGTTGTGTTGCCAATCGATTGTTGACTCAATGGCTGGCGAAAGAATTGAAGTCGATGGAATTGGAAACATTAGTGCCTCAACAAGCCCCGGTCGGTGACGGCGGTATTGCGCTCGGGCAAGTTTGGTTATCAGGACTCGCGGTTCAACAAGGGTATGGCTCACATCAGTGGCGCGGGGATTTGTAGGAGAGACAATCATGTGTTTGGCGGTGCCGGCGCAAATCGTTGAATTGATGCAAGACGGTTTGGCTCGTTGTGATTTAAACGGTGTGAAAAAGGAAATCAACGTGTCTTTGATTGATCAACCTCAGGTGGGGGATTGGATCATTGTGCACGTGGGTTTTGCCCTGAATCGTATCGATGAATCGCAAGCATTGGAGACACTCCGGATGCTTTCGGCTTTGGAAGAAGCGGGGAAGGCACAATGAAATACGTTACGGAATATCGTGATCCCGCCAAGGCACGTGCCTTGATTGAGGCGATCGCCAAAGAAGCGCATCCCGATCGCCAATATCGATTTATGGAATTTTGTGGCGGACACACCCATGTTTTGTCTCGTTGGGGACTCTTATCTATTTTGCCGCCCAATGTGAAGATGATTCACGGACCGGGCTGTCCGGTTTGTGTGTTACCCATCGGTCGGATCGACATGGCAATCGATCTCGCTCTCAATCACGACGTTATTCTTTGTACTTATGCCGATACACTCCGAGTGCCGGCTAGTCGTTCGCAATCGCTATTCCAATGTCGAGCTGCCGGCGGGGATGTTCGAATGGTGTATTCTCCGATGGATGCCATTGAAATCGCCAAATCCAACCCCGAAAAGCAAGTCGTGTTTTTCGCAATCGGTTTCGAGACCACAACTCCTCCTACAGCCGTTGCTGTCAAAACGGCCAAAGCGCTAAAACTGACGAATTTCTCGATTTTGGCTTCCCATGTACTGACGCCAGCTGCTATGGAACACATCATGATCACAAAGCCCTCAGATGAGAGCTTGCGTTTGGATGGTGTGGTTGGGCCCGCCCACGTTTCGACCGTCATCGGTAGTAAGCCTTATGAGCCGTTTTGTCAAAAGTGGAAGATTCCGGTGGTCATTGCGGGTTTTGAGCCTTTGGACATGCTCGAAGCCATTCGGATGTTAATCGTTCAAGTCAACGAAAAACGAGCCGAAGTGGAAAACGAATTCGTTCGAGCTGTCACTGCCGAAGGCAATCAAATCGCCAAGGCGTTGGTCGATGAGATTTTTGAGGTACGTGACCAATTTGATTGGCGTGGATTGGGTAGTGTGCCCGCTTCGGCTTTGAAGTTGCGCGAGGCTTATCATGCTTATGATGCCGAAGCTCGGTTCGGCTTAGTGGAACGTCAAGTGCCCGACAATCGTGCATGCGCATGCGGAGCGATTTTACGCGGCGAGAAAGCACCGCGTGATTGCAAACTGTTTGGAAAGGTCTGTACGCCTTCGCATCCGATCGGGGCTTGTATGGTGAGTTCCGAAGGTGCCTGCGCGGCTTATTGGCGTTATGGACCAAAAACTCAGAAAGATAAGGAGCTCGTATGATCGATCGTACGAAAGATGTTGGTCGTTTGAATTTGAAGACCGGAACGGTCGATATGACCCATGGTGCGGGCGGTTTGGCTTCTGTGCAGTTGATCGAAGCGGTTTTTGCGAAGCATTTCACCAATGAGTGGTTGGATGTTGGGCATGATGGGGCGTTGTTGCCTCCGATCATGAAACCGGTAGCAGTCTCTTGTGATGCTCATGTTGTCTCTCCGCTTTTTTTTCCAGGGGGCGATATCGGTCGATTGGCTATTGCCGGTACTGTCAATGATGTTTCGATGTGTGGGGCGAAGCCTTTGTACATCACCGCATCGTTCATTTTGGAAGAGGGTTTTTCGTTAGCTCAGCTCGATCAAATTGTCGACTCGATGGCAAAAACCGCTCAAGAGGCGGGTGTGGCGATTGTGACGGGTGACACCAAGGTTGTTGAAAAAGGCCTAGCCGACGGTGTCTATGTCGTGACGAGCGGGATTGGGGAAGCTTTGGTTGACCATCCGATTGACGGTCGTCAAGCATGTGCGGGCGATGCGGTTTTGATTTCAGGCTCTATGGGTGACCATGGCATGGCGATTTTGTCATGCCGTGAAAATATGACCTTTGAGACAACGATCGAAAGTGATGCGGCACCATTAAATCAGATGGTGGAGGCGGTGTTGGCAGCCGCTCCCAACACGCACGTCTTGCGAGATCCAACGCGTGGCGGGTTGGCGGCCACGTTAAACGAAATCGCGAATCAAAGTCGAGTTGGAATCGTCCTTGACGAATCCGCAATCGTTGTGAAGCCTGAAGTGGCTGCTGCCTGTGAGTTTTTGGGATTGGATCCGCTTTTCGTGGCCAATGAAGGCAAGATGATCGTGATTTGCCCGAAAGAAGAAGCGCTGGCGGCGTTAGCTGCGATGAAAGCTCATTCGTTGGGAAAGGATGCAGCCATTATTGGTGAAGTTTTCGAGGCGGGAGCCGGTACGGTTGAGATGACCACGTTGATGGGCGGTCGTCGTATGGTCGATTGGCTCAACAGTGAGCAGCTTCCGAGAATTTGCTAAGCTTGTTGGCTTACCAGGAAGAGATTTTTATTCATGAGCTGTCACGATCGTTACGCACAAACCAATCGGAAACGGTTGACCGTTTTAGCGGTCGGTACCGTTGCGTTGGTGTTTTTTGTGTTACTCGATTTGGCTGTCGGCTCTTCCAATTTATCGGTCTTTGATGCGTGTTCGGCCCTTTTGCATGGGCCGGGCCAATCTCATATCCATGGCGTCATCATTTGGGATCTTCGATTGCCGATGACGCTCACCGCACTTTTTGTGGGAATGGCGTTAGCCGTTGCGGGTCTACAAATCCAAAATATCACGGGCAATGCCTTAGCCAGTCCTTCAACGTTGGGGATCACGTCTGCTGCCAGTTTTGGCGCGGCCGTTGCCATCACTTTAGGGATTGGAGTTGCCGGTGTTTTGTGGTTAGGCTCTGCGCTCATGGCGCTTGGCTTTGCGATTGCTGTGTCGGTCGCAATCTACTTGCTAGGTCAACAGCGAGGGATGACGCCGCAAACGGTGATTCTCGCAGGCATTGTGATGAATTTCTTTTTCATGGCACTGCAACAACTTTTGATTTACTGGTCAAGTCCTGAAGTCGCTCAATTGATTAACGGTTGGACCTTTGGCAATTTGGAACGATCAAGTTGGTTGTCCGCGACGGTTGCAGCGGTTCTGACCCTGATGGTCATTGTGTATTTGGTTCGTCATACATGGGCTCTCACGGCGCTCACGTTGGGTGAGGAGCGAGCTTTAAGTCTTGGAGTGCCGGTCAAGCGACTTCGTATCGAAGCGTTTTTCCTTTCCGCGCTGTTAATTGCCGGGGCGGTTGCATTCATTGGCACCATCGGTTTTGTTGGGTTGGTTGCTCCGCATTTGGCAAAGTTGCTTTTAGGGGAAGATCAACGCTTTTTGTTACCAGGCACTCTTTTATCGGGAGCTCTGTTGATGACAGCCAGTTCCGTGGTAGCGAAGTGCTTGTCGATCGGTGCAATTTTGCCCGTTGGCATCGTGACATCCTTGATCGGAGTGCCCTTCTTGTTGATTTTGCTGATCCGCCAAACCTCGGGAGCGCGAGCATGATATCGTTGATACTGAAAGACCTCTCGGTCCGTTTGGATGAAAAAAAGATTCTCGACGGGATCAATGCCACGTTTTACGGTGGCGAGATCGTGAGTGTGATTGGTCAAAACGGCAGTGGCAAGACAACTCTTTTGAAAGCAATTGCCGAGATTTGCGCTCATAAAGGCGATGTTTGTGTGCTCGATGGTGTAAATGAGTTGCCAAATAAAGTCGTTCGTTACATGCCTCAACTCACCTCCGTGACGAGTCGATTGACCGTCTTTGAAATGGTTCTTTTGGGGTTGGAAGCGGAGCTTGGTTGGCGAGTCGATCAGGCGACTTTCGATCGTGTCGATCGTATGTTGCATTTGTTGGAAATCGATCACTTGGCACACACTCCCGTGGCATCGCTTTCGGGAGGTCAGAAGCAATTGGTTTTTTTGGCTCAAGCTTTCGTTTCTGAACCGAAAGTGTTGTTACTTGACGAACCGACAAGTGCGTTAGACCTTCGTTACCAATTGGTTGTGATGAATGCGATTCGTCGATACACGGAGACGACGGGGGCAGTGACGTTGGTCGTTATGCATGATTTGATGAATGCCGCTCGTTTTTGCCAAAAGGTGATGTTGCTCGATGACGGCGGTGTTTTGGCTCACGACACGCCTGAGGTGGTTTTTGATAAAACTCGCTTGGAGAGCGTCTACGAGGTTAAAGTGAGTGTAGAGCCCTCGCAATGCGGCTTTTTAAACGTGATTGCATTAGAGCCGGTGCCCGATGAGCACGAGCATCATCATTAAAGAAAATATTCTTGTAAGTCCGAAAGGAAGTTTTGCCCCATTTCCGTTGCGACGATTGCCGTGAGCGGTGTTGGCATCAAACCTTGTTTTTGGGCCTTTTCAATCGTGGGTTGGATCGTTTCTAGCGACAAGCCCGTTCTTTCTTCAAATGTTTTTAACGGAACGCCATCGGTCAAGCGCAATGCATTGAGCATGAATTCAAACGGCAATTCATCGGCTTGGACCGTACGCTTTTCAACGACAGCTGAATCCTCAAGAGCATGTTGCATAAAACTCATCGGTTGGCTATATCGAGCTTCTCGTACAATCGTACCGTTTTCTAAGGTGATCTTACTGTGGGCGCCGGCACCGGCAGCCAAGTAATCGCCGAATTGCCAATAGTTGAGGTTGTGGCGGCAGCGATGAGTCGGTTTGGCGTAACCCGAGATTTCATAATGTTCGAAACCGACATTGGCCAACGTTTCAACGACGGTCTCTTGCATGATGGCGACCGTGTCCTCGTCGGGAAGATCCTCGGGTTCGTATTTCGCAAATACGGTATTAGGTTCAATTGTCAGTTGATAAAACGACAAATGCGTGCTTTGGGCATCGGTGGCGTGACGAAGGTCGTTACGCAACATTTCGACGGACTGACCGGGAAGCGCGTACATCACGTCAAGATTGAAATTGTCAAAGTGCTTTTGAACGGTCTCAATAGCCAAAAGCGCTTCTCGTTGGTCGTGGATACGCCCTAAACGCTTTAAAAGTGTGTTATCAAAACTTTGAATTCCCATGGATAGGCGATTGATGCCTAAGCTACGGTAATCCCCGAAATGACCGTGTTCGATCGTTCCGGGGTTGGCTTCCATGGTGATTTCGATATCCTCGGCTAACGAATAACGTTTGGCGACATGTTCGAGAAAACGGCTCAACAATTTCGGAGACATCAAAGACGGCGTTCCCCCGCCGATAAAAATCGATTGGAGCGTGCGCTCGTGTGCGAGTTCGACACTCGCATCCAAGTCGGCGATCAGCGCATCGATATAGCGTTCAGAGAGTGCTTGGTGAGATTGCGGCAACGCATGGGAGTTGAAATCGCAATAAGGACACTTCTTTACACACCAAGGCCAATGGACGTAGAGCGACAGGGGAATTCGTGCAATTTGCATGGATTAGTGCCAACGAACCTTCAATTCTTCAATGAGTTTTGCCATGGCTTGACCGCGGTGACTGATGCCATTCTTTTCATCAGCCGTCAATTCGGCACCGGTCTTGCCCAAATGCGGAAGTAAGAAGTACGGATCGTAACCGAAACCGCCCGTACCGCGCGGCGTATCGATGATTTCCCCGTACCAACGACCTTCGGCCACGATGGGTTCGGGGTCGTCAGCGTGGCGAACGGCTACCAAAACGCACGTGTAGTGTGCGCGACGGTTTTCTTGACCTTGGAGCTTTTCGACCAAGAGCTCGTTGTTTCGTTGATCATCGCACGGCTCTCCGGCAAATCGTGCAGAGAAAACGCCCGGAGCGCCGCCTAACGCTTCAGCGCAGATGCCGGAGTCATCGGCGATTGCAGGCAACCCCGTGATACGAGCGGCATGGCGAGCCTTCGCTAAACAGTTTTCCAAGAAAGTGAAATACGGTTCTTCAGCCGAGGGCACATTTAATTGGCCTTGGGGAATCACTTCGTAGTCCATCGGAGCCAACAAGCGCGTGAATTCGCGAAGTTTGCCGGGATTGTTACTGGCTAAAACGATTTTCATAGTCTATTTGTCCTTTCTTGGGGTTAGGCCAAGGCCTTCTTTTGTTCGTCAATGATTTGAGCGATTGCCGTTTTGGCAAGATCGGTCATGGCATTCATCTCGTCTTGGCTAAAAGGTTCGCCTTCGGCTGTACCTTGGATTTCAACGAAGCGGCCATCGCTCGTCATCACAAAATTCATGTCAGTGCCACAGTGGCTGTCTTCGCCGTAGTCGAGGTCAACAACGGGTGTGCCGTCATAGATGCCGGCACTGATGGCTGCAACGTGGCCTTTAATGGGCGATTCGCTCAATTGGCCCTTTTCGATCATGGTTTGTACGGCCAGTGCTAAAGCGACCCAAGCGCCCGTGATCGAAGCACAACGCGTACCCCCGTCGGCTTGGATGACGTCGCAGTCCAAATGAATTGTGAATCCATCCAATTTGGCGAGGTCAACGATGGCGCGAAGCGAACGTCCGATTAAGCGCTGGATTTCTTGAGTGCGACCACTTTGTTTGCCGCGAGCGGCTTCTCGGTCACAACGAGTGTGAGTTGCTCGAGGTAAAAGGCCGTATTCGGCCGTTACCCAACCACGGCCTTGACCGGTCAGGAATTTCGGGACGCTTGCGATAACGGAAGCTGTACAGATGACTTTGGTATCACCGACTTCAACCAAGACGGACCCTTCAGCATGTTTGGTGTAGTGCGTCGTAAAACGAATCGGTCGCATGTCCGAGGCGCTTCGATCGTAGGAGCGTTGCATAACGAAATTTCCTTTGTTGGCGGGAGGTTAAGCGTTTTGTTTTTTTACCGTTCGGGGTGAAAAAATCATCGAGCCGCCCATGGCGTTGGTCCATGGACCAATGAGCTTGGGGTGGGGAAGCCAATGTTGACCGTTGTCTTCAGAGATAAAAAAGCCCTTGTCGGTTTGAGCATAAAGCACGTTATCTCGGCTATCGAGTGCGAAGAATTTTCCGAACTCTGTACTGCTAAAACGCGGATGCCAGAATTTACCTTCTTGGCTAGCGACATAAACCCCTTTTTCACAAGCCGTCAGTAACGTACCGTTGAAATTTAAAAGCGAGAAAAAGTGACCGCACCCTTTGCCTTCGTACTTTAAGCGCCAACGAGAGCCGCTTGCTGCTTGATAAACGGCATTGTTCGTGCAAGCGTAGAGCATGTTGTCGAAGCTGACGATATCGACCATGTCCCCGCCCTTGCGTTGCGGGCAAATGAGTTTGAAGTCGATCGGGGAGACGGGCGAGGAGTAGACACCGAGCTCGGTCACGATGAAGAGTTCGCCACGATGATAGGTCAAACCGTCAATGGTACCGAGCGAATCGTTCTCATCTTCAAACAGGATGGACCACGTTTCACGTTGGTCGTGGCTGATTTCCAAGCGATTGAAAAGGTAGTTCAAACGGACAGAACCTTCAGGAATGTCGACGATTAACGGCATGGCGAGTCTCAGAAAAAAGATGGCCTAATTCTATCGAATTGGTTGGGGAAAAAACACGATATTTCCCAAAGAGACGCGATTTCGGATTTTTCGTAGAAAACAAAGGGTTGCCCAAGGGAAGCGGCCAAGAAAAAAGCTCCCGATTTCGATGTGAACCAGGAGCCAAAAGCCTATTGGCTAGGAGAAATTATTTCCAACCGTAGAATTCTTTGACGGTCTTCCAAGCGATTGTTTGCAAGTGCTTGGCATCTTCTGGTTTAAGCGGTTTTTCGCAACCGCCCAAAGCCTTAAAGCCTTCGGGGCTCTTCTTGTACATCACGGCATACAGCATGGCGCCATAAAGGTAAGAACCGGCTGCCGTCGGATGACTCTTGTCTTCTTGGTGCATCTTCAAATCCGGACGAACTTTGAGACTTTCTGCGAACGCCAGGCCAACTGGGACGACCATGGCGTTGTTGGCATTGGCAGCCTTGATGGTTTCATCAGCCAAACCCTTCGTGTCTTGCGGTTTATCTTGCTTGGCCCAGGTGGCGATGATCAAAGGCGTGGCACCGGCAGCGCGAATCGTTGCAACGTGTTCTTTCACGTATTTTTGGAAGTTGAGATCAGCACCGTTTTTCTTCGTGATCGGTTCTGCGCTTTGGCCTTGGAGCATGACGACATCAAACATGGGTTTGGCTTTGGCGTATGGGTCCATGGCTTTATCGGGCGTCAAATAGTCTTTGACATTATGGAAGGACAGGCGAGCAGAGCTCATCGTTAAAATGCGGGCTTTCCAGTCTTGCTTGGCTTCACGCGTGAAATCGCGCAAGTAGCTATGTACGCCACAGTTGTAGAACGAATAGGAGTTGCCGACGATTAACCCGGTTTTCGGGGCATCGATACCCAAATCGGTCACTGTCGGTTTGACGGTGTTTTCCAATGCGCAGGCCGTGCCGGCGGCGAAAAGACCGCTCAAACAAACGACGGAAAGAAGTTTTTTCATATGAAATCCCTCCGAAGATAAAAACCATTTCGTAATCAGTAGCTTACCGATTTTTGTCTGTACATTGGCACACTTTGCGTACGAGACAATCTATCTTTGAGAAAAAGGTTTTTTCGCGGTTGCTTTTAGTGGTCGTTCGATTCGAAAAGAATTTGGTTGATTTTTTTTGCTAACTATCGGTATTAGAAAGAAAAAGATTGTCTATGAGCGTGTATACTTCGCACTCTTTGTTTTATGTGTTCGAGCGCTAGACAAGTGTTCGGATTTTGATTCACTTTTTTGTGCACCGGATGTAAACCGTGACCGCGAAAAAACTCTATCTTCGCAGCTTCGGCTGCCAAATGAACGACTACGATAGTCAAAAGATCGTCGACCTCATGGAAACGCACGGCTATGAACGTACCGAAGCCGTTGAAGAGGCCGATTTGGTCGTTTTTAATACCTGCTCCATTCGAGAAAAGGCCCAAGAGAAAGTCTTCTCCGATTTGGGTCGTATCCGCGATATGCGTGACGAAATGGGTAAAAGTGACATGGTGATCGCCGTAGGCGGCTGTGTCGCAAGCCAAGAAGGCAAAAAGATTCTTACTCGTGCGCCTTATATTGGCGTGGTGTTCGGTCCGCAAACGTTGCACCGTTTGCCCGCCATGGTCGAAAAGTATCAACGAACGGGTCGCTCTCAAGTTGATATTTCCTTCCCTGAGATTGAAAAGTTTGACCATTTGGCCGAACCCAAGGCTAATGGCGCCTCCGCATTTGTTTCCATCATGGAAGGTTGTAGCAAGTACTGCTCTTATTGCGTGGTGCCTTACACGCGTGGTGAAGAAATCCATCGTCCGTTGATGGACGTTTTGGTGGAAGTCGCCAAGCTCGCGAGCCAAGGTGTCAAGGAAGTGACGCTTTTGGGTCAAAACGTCAATGCTTACCAAGGCAAGATGCCTGACGGTGAAATGGCCGACTTCGCGATGCTGATCGAATACGTCGCCGAAATCGATGGCATCGAACGTATCCGCTACACAACGAGCCATCCGCAACAATTCACGCAACGATTGATCGATATGTACGGCAAGACCGATAAGCTTGTCAATCACGTCCATCTTCCTGTCCAATCAGGTTCTGATCGTGTATTGGCCGCGATGAAGCGTGGCTACACTGCGCTTGAATACAAGTCTATCGTTCGTCGCTTGCGTGCTGTTCGTCCGGATATCTCCATCGCAACCGACATCATTGTGGGTTTCCCGGGTGAAACCGAAGAGGATTATCAAGCCACGATGCAATTGATCGACGAAGTCGGTTTCGATGAAAGCTTCTCGTTTGTTTACTCCCGTCGTCCTGGAACGCCCGCCGCTTATCTCGAAGATACGACGCCGCAAGAAGTGAAGTTGGCTCGTTTGAAGGCGTTGCAAGAGAAGATTTACAACCACTCGGTGAAGATTTCAGAGTCGATGTTAGGCACGGTCCAACGCGTGTTGGTTTTGGGTCCGTCTCGTCGTGGTCGCGGCATGATGATGGCTCGCACGGATAACAACCGCATTGTTAACTTCGTGGGTGACGAGTCCTTGACCGATCAAATGGTCAACGTCAAGATCACCGTGGTCAATCCTCATACCCTTTTGGGTGAAATGGTGGCTTAAGCGATGTCTGAAGAAAAGGTTTTAACGCTTTCGCTTGATGTTGATAATGCGACGCTGTCGGCATTGGCCGGTCCGATGGATGCCAATTTGCGTCAAATCGAAACGATTTTGAATGTCACGATTTCTCGCCGAGGTCATACGTTCCGAATCGCCGGCCCTTTGGATGAAGCTCGTCGGGCGATGAGCGCGTTGGAGACGCTTAGCGCGAAAGTTGAGCAAAGCAATGACGACTTGACCACCGATGATGTTCAGTTGTATTTCGTCGGAGAAAAGGCCAAGGCTCAAGACGGCGAATTGTCCATTTCTCCTGTTTTGCATACCAAGCGCAAGGAGTTACAAGGGCGTACGCCGCGTCAAACTGAATACATCCAAGCAATGCTCGATCACGACATCGCTTTCGGTATCGGCCCAGCCGGTACCGGTAAGACGTATTTGGCTGTGGCGGCTGCTGTTGACGCTTACGAGCGTGACCGTGTCGAGCGCATCATCTTAACTCGTCCGGCAGTGGAAGCCGGTGAGCGTTTGGGCTTCCTGCCCGGTGATTTGGCTCAGAAGGTCGATCCGTATCTGCGTCCGCTTTATGATGCCTTGTTCGATTTGTTGGGCTTTGATAAGACGCAGCGTTTGCTCGAGCGTCAAACGATTGAAATCGCACCGCTTGCTTACATGCGAGGTCGTACGCTCAATAATGCATTCGTGATTTTGGACGAAGCACAAAATACGACACCCGAACAAATGAAAATGTTCTTGACTCGTATCGGTTTTGGTTCTAAAGCGGTGATTACGGGTGACGTGACGCAGATCGACCTTCCTCGTGGTGTTCGTTCCGGCTTGGTCGAAGCTCAACACGTCTTGTCCGGTGTGCGCGGTATTTCGATGACCTATTTCACGGCAGCCGACGTTGTGCGTCATCCCTTGGTGGCTCGTATTGTTCAAGCTTATGCCAAGGCCGATGAACAACGTCAGCAAGAGCGTGAAACGCGCGAGCGCGCTACGAAAAAGGAGTAAATCATGGCTCAATTGTCCATCGATGTGATGATCAACGGTGAGTTTGAATTGCCGAGCGAGGAGACGATGCAAACGTGGATCGAATCGGCAATCGAACGTGATACGGAATTGACCATTCTTTTCGTTGATGAGGAGGAAGGCTTTCAGTTGAACAGTCAATACCGTCATAAGGACTATGCTACGAATGTGTTGACGTTCGATTATCAACATGAGCCGGTGGCGGTGGCCGATTTGGTTATTTGTGTACCGGTTTTGATTCGAGAGGCCAAAGAACAAGAAAAGACGTTCGAAGAACATTTGGCCCACTTATTGATTCATGGTGCGCTTCATGCTCACGGCTACGATCACATGGAAGATGAGGAAGCCGAAGAGATGGAAATGAAGGAAATCAAGGCGTTGATGACATTGGGATTCGATAATCCCTATGCCGATCGCGATTACGTTTTGGATTGATCTTGTTATTTCCGAGCAAAAGGTCGGACACGGGTTCGACTTTTTGCGTATTGAACGGATATTTTCATAATAAAACAACGAGTATTTGCACTTTTAGATCGAAAAGAGGCTTGGATCGTACGGAAGTCGTTTTCGTCGTCATTAAAGGTGAAAAATCCTTGATATGATTAGCACTTACTCAAATTAACGAACTAGAACTGATGACAACAGAGTCGCCCTCGGGGGCCAATCCCGCTAAACACAAGTCATTTCTTGAGAAGATCGTCGGCGTCTTTCATGAGCCGACGCGAGAAGATTTCATCGATACCCTTCACGAAGCCAACGAGCAAAAGTTGATTGACGATTCCGCCTTGAAGATGATGGAAGGCGTGATGCAGTTTTCCAATTTGCGTGCGTGTGATTTGATGGTGCCGCGCTCGCAAATGGTCGTTGTTGACTTAAGTGAGCCTCGTGAAGAATGGTTGCCGCACGTGATCAAGACCGAGCACTCGCGTTTTCCTGTCATTATGGATGGCAATCGTGACAATGTCGTTGGCATTTTGCATGCCAAGACGTTGCTTCGGTTTTTGATCGATCCGACCTATTTGGCCAAAGATCATTTGCGTCCGGTGAAATTCATTCCTGAAAGTATGCCGTTGAACGTGCTTTTGCGTGACTTCAAGATGGAGCGCAATCACATGGCCGTCATTGTCGATGAGTTCGGTGGTGTGTCGGGCTTGATCACGATCGAAGACGTTTTGGAACAGATTGTGGGTGAAATCGATGACGAATTCGATATCGATGAAGATGCTGACAACATCTTGCCCGATCCGAAGCACGGTTGTTGGCGAGTCAAAGCATTGACCGAGATTGAACAATTCAACGAATATTTCGAAACGTCACTGAATTTGGATGATTGTCACTGCGAAACGTTGGGTGGTTTGATTGCTGACCGTTTGGAGCATATGCCCAAGTCCGGTGAAGTGGTGTTGATCGACAGTTTCCGTTTCACGGTGCTTCGTGCTGACGAACGTCACGTCTCGTTGCTTAAGGTCGAGCGCATGGACAATGCGACGACGGAAGACTAAAAATCATGCTGAAAGTTTTTTCTGAAACTCAAAAATATTGGCTCTATCGTGGAGTCTTAAGTGTGGCATCCGGTATGTCGTTGGCGAGCGCTTTTGCTCCGGAACACATGCCGCTTTGCACGTTGGTAGCGTTGGTCGTGCTCTTTTACATGGTTGCTCAAACCAATCGTGTATGGGAAGCCGGCGTCTGGGGTTGGCTCTTTGGTTTCGGCTGGTTTGCCTCCGGCATCAATTGGGTCTACTACAGCATGTATCACTACGGCTACATGCCCATGGAGTGGTCCTGTGTGACGACCGTTGTGCTTTCGTTGGCATTGGGTCTTTTCCCGGCTGTTGCCATGATGGCTGCTACATGGATCACGCCTGATGCGAAGTGGCGTATGGCATTGGCTTTGCCTGCGGCATTCACGTTGACCGAATGGCTTCGTGGTTGGTTGTTGACGGGATTCCCGTGGCTCAATCCGGCCTATTCCATCGTCGATTGGGATCTTGCAGGGATCGCTCCCTTTATGGGCGTTTATGGCGTTTTGTTAGCCTTGGTTTGGATTGCCGGCTTGATTGGGGCGCTTTGGGTTTGGTATGGCAAAGGCCAGTGGGTCTATATGGCGTCGGCTGCTTTGATGATCGTGACGATCGTGATGTTTGGCATGATCGGTAAGACGGTTCAATGGACGACACCGGCCGGTGAATTGGCCGTTCGCATGGTTCAGCCCAATTTTGAGCCGCGCATGGTCAAAGAGTCGTTGTCTGAGCGTTTTGATCAAGCCTATTCGTACTTGGAGTCGGTGGATACGAATAAATTCAAGCCTGATGTTGTGATGTTGCCGGAATCCGTTTTCCCGACTTCCGTACAACGATTCCCGGCTCATCAATGGGCTCGTTTGAATTATTGGGCTCAAACGAACGAAACCAGTTTGCTTTTCAACGCATTCTGGGAACCGAAGTTTGATGATTTTGCCAATGCAGCCGTGTATTTGGAACCCAACGGTCAGTTGACGGTTTACGAAAAGCGCCATTTGGTCCCGTTCGGTGAATTCGTGCCCTACGGTTTCCAATGGTATATCGATTCGATGCGTATCCCGATGAGTAGCCTTCGTGCCGGTGCGGACCATCAGCCGCTCATGAAGATGAAGGGTTATGACGTTGCGGTCAACATCTGCTATGAAAACTTGTTTGGCGAAGAATGGATCGAAGTCTGGCAAACGGGTTCTCCGCAATTGTTGGTGAACCTTTCGAATTTGAAGTGGTTCGGTCCCTTGCGCGCCGCGGCGCAACATTTGCAAATCTCGCAAATGCGAGCATTGGAAGTGGCTCGACCGCTTTTGAATGTGACCAATAGTGGTCAAACGGCTTTAGTCGATGAGCGAGGCCAAATCGTTCATGCGTTACCGACGGATGCAACGGGTATCTTGGATATCAAGGTGCCGGTCGTCAATGGTGAGGCAACTCCCTACGTAAAAATGGGTAATTGGCCGGCAATTTTGTGGGCTTTGGCGATGCTTGTCATCGGTTTCGTAACGACGCTTGTCACAAAGCGTAGTAAAATTAACAAATTTGACGCTTAAGGCATTGATCGCCTTGAGTAAAAGATTTTTTTATTGAAAGAGCGTATTGCGATGATTACTTTTCAGGAAGTGATCCTGCGATTGCAGGAGTATTGGAATAAGCAAGGTTGTGCCCTTTTGCAACCGATCGACATGGAAGTCGGTGCTGGCACGTCTCACACGGCCACGTTCTTGCGTGCTTTGGGTCCGGAACCCTGGCGTGCTGCCTATGTGCAACCGTCTCGTCGTCCGAATGACGCTCGCTACGGTGAGAACCCCAATCGCTTGCATCAACACCATCAATACCAAGTGGTTTTGAAGCCGGCTCCCACGAACATCGTGGATTTGTATTTGGGTAGTCTCCGTGCCTTGGGTATCGACACCGAAGTTAACGATATTCGCTTTGTTGAAGACAACTGGGAAAATCCGACCTTGGGTGCTTGGGGTCTCGGTTGGGAAGTTTGGATGAACGGTATGGAAGTGACGCAATTTACGTACTTCCAACAAGTCGGTGGTCTCGAATGCAAACCGATTACGGGCGAAATCACGTACGGTCTCGAACGTTTGACGATGTATTTGCAAAACTGCGACAACGTCTTTGACTTGGTCTTTACGACTTACAAGGATGCCAATGGCGTTGAACAAAAGATCACTTACGGTGACGTTTTCCACCAAAATGAAGTGGAACAAAGCCACTACAACTTCGAAGCCAGCGATCCGGAAAAGCTCTTGAAGCAATTCGACCACTTCGAAAGCGAAGCCAAGCGCATGATGGATTTGAATTTGGCTTTGCCGGCTTACGAAATGGTGTTGAAGGCTGGTCACACGTTCAACCTTTTGGATGCTCGTGGCGCCATCAGCGTGACGGAACGTGCCGCTTACATTGCTCGTATCCGTAACATTTCCCGTGCCGTGGCTCAAAGCTACTACGACTCTCGTGAGCGCTTGGGCTTCCCGATGTGCAAGAAGAACTAAGACTGTAGGCGGAGAAAAGAAAAATGACGAGTTTGTTGATTGAATTGCAAACGGAAGAGTTGCCGCCGAAGGCCTTGAAGAAGCTCTCCGAAGCGTTTGCCGGTGGTGTTGAAAAGAGCTTGGCAGCGCAAAAGTTTTTGTCTGAAACGACCAAGGTGACCGCCTATGGTGCTCCGCGTCGTTTGGCTGTTTTGTTGACGGACGTGTTGGCAAAGTCTCCGGACCAAGCTTTCAAGCAAAAGTTGGTTCCGGTTCGCGTCGGTTTGACGGCTGATGGCGAAGCAACGCCTGCATTGGTCAAGAAGATGGCTGCTTTGGGCATCACGGCCGATGTGAGCGAGTTGAAGCGTGAAAACGACGGCAAGAATGAACAATTGGTCTACGAAGGTGTTCGTGCCGGTGTGGAATTGGCTCAAGGCGTTCA
>JAFNZB010000270.1 GCA_017383055.1 Burkholderiaceae bacterium
AATGCGAACCAACGCATCGATCCCGAGATTCTCGATGCAGTGAAAAAACTCTACGGCTTTGATAAACCGATCGGTGAGCGTTACGTGCAAATGCTCAAGGACTTCTTGAGCTTTGATTTCGGCCATAGTCTTTTTAAAGCCGATTCCGTGACGGGGCTCATTGTTCAGGCGTTACCGGTCTCCATCAGTCTTGGTCTTTGGAGTACGTTACTCATTTACATCGTTTCCATTCCTTTGGGGATGATGCGTGCGATGCGAGCGAACTCCACGTTCGATGTCGTGAGCGGATCATTAGTGGTGATGGGGAGTGCCATTCCGGGGTTCCTCTTTGCCGTCTTGTTGATCGTGTTGTTTGCCGGGGGCTCTTATTGGCAGATTTTCCCGTTACGGGGTTTGACGAGTTTGGACCCGGCTCAAGCGTCGTGGTGGGCATTGACGTTGGACTACGCGCACCACATGGTGTTGCCCATTCTTTCGATGACGATTGGGGGCTTTGCCGGTCTGACGCTTTTAACGCGTAACTCGTTCTTAGACGAATTGGGCAAACAGTACGTGGTTTTGGCCCGATCCAAAGGGCTCAATGATCGTCAAGTGCTTTTCGGTCACGTGTTTCGCAATGCCATGTTGATTGTGATCTCGGGTTTCCCGGGCACTTTCGTTCGCATGTTCTTTGCCGGGTCATTATTGATCGAAACGATTTTCTCGTTAAACGGTTTGGGGCTTTTGGGTTTTGAAGCGACGATGCAACGCGACTATCCCGTCATGTTTGCCACGCTTTATATCTTTACGTTGATCGGTTTGTTGACGTCGATTTTGGGTGACCTCACGATGATGCTGGTCGATCCGCGCATCGACTTTACCTCTAGGAGGAAAGTCTGATGAATATCACGCGTCGTCGTTGGCAAACGTTCAAAAACAATAAGCGTGCGTACGTCTCGCTCATCCTTTTTGCGTTCGTTTTCGTTTGGAGTCTTTTTGCCGAACTCTTTGCAAACGATAAACCCCTCATCGTGCATTTTGATGACCGCACGCTCTTTCCATTCGTTCAAACACTAACTGAAACGGATTTGGGCGGCGAGCTAGATATCTTGGTCGATTACAAGGATCCGTACACGGATGAATTGTTGGAAAAAGCCCAATGGGTCCTTTGGGCACCGGTGAAGTTTTCGTACCAAAGTATCAATGACCGTGCGGCAACGCACCCGGCACCGCCCTCTGCCGATAATTGGCTTGGCACCGATGATCACGGTCGCGACATCTTGGCTCGTTTGCTTTACGGGTTCCGTCTCTCGGTTCTTTTTGGTTTTTCGTTGGCTGCTGTGAGTTCCATTGTGGGGGTCCTCTTTGGTTTGATCCAAGGCTATTACGGCGGATGGGTCGACTTGATCGGACAGCGCTTGATGGAAATTTGGAGCGGTGTGCCCGTGCTCTTTTTGATCATCATCATTTCCAGCATGTTGACCATGAATTTCTGGCTCATGTTGCTGGTGATGTTGCTCTTTAGTTGGATGCACATGGTGGGATTGGTGCGTGCGGAATCGCTAAGAGCGCGTAACCAAGAATACGTTCGAGCCGCACGTGCGTTAGGGGCGTCGGATTTTCGCATCATGATGGTTCATGTGTTGCCGAATGCATTGGTCGCGGTGATTGCCGTCCTTCCCTTTACGATTAATGGTTCGATCGCAGCGTTAACGTCTTTGGATTTTTTGGGTTTTGGGCTTCCGGCCACCTATCCTTCATTGGGTGAATTGATCAGTCAAGGCAAGAGCAATCTTTTTGCACCGTGGATCGGTTTGTCCGGTTTCTTTACGGGGGGTTTCTTGTTGACGACGTTGGTCTTTATCGGTGAAGGGCTTCGAGATGCCTTTGATCCGAGTGTTTATCGCAGTCAAGGCGTTCGTCGTCAACGCAAAATTGAGCAATCTAAAGAGGTGACGGCATGAGTTATGTGATCGATATTTGTCATCTCAGTATTGCGTTTGAAGCCGACGGTGACGTCGGTTTCCATGTGCCCATCGTCAATGATGTGTCTTTTACCATCGGTGAAGGGCAATGCGTAGCGTTGGTCGGTGAATCGGGGTCGGGTAAGTCGATGACTGCGCGTGCCTTGATGGGGCTTTTGCCACAAGGTGGGCACGTTGTGGGCGGTGAGATCTTCTTTAAAAAACGCAATCTCACCCAATGTACAGAAAAAGAATGGCAACGTCTGCGCGGTCTTCGCATCGGGCTCATTTTCCAAGATCCGTTGGCGGCTTTGAATCCCTTGCATCGTGTGGGCGATCAAGTGGCTGAAGTCTTACGGGCGCACGCCGATGAAACGGGACTCACCGAAAGTGAGATTCGTGCGAAAACGCTCGAACTTTTTGAGATGACGAAAATCGATCATCCCGAAGTGCGAATGCGTGCCTATCCTCATGAACTCTCGGGTGGCCAACGCCAACGCGTGGTCATCGCCATGGCCATGGCTAACCGCCCGGATCTTCTGATTGCCGATGAGCCGACGACCGCTTTGGATGCGCACGTTCAAGACTCGATCATTCAGTTGCTCTTGGAGATCACGCATCAAAATCAAACTTCGCTGTTACTCATCAGTCACGATTTGGCGATGGTAAAAAAAGCCGCTGATGTGATGCACGTGATGCGCGACGGTGAAATCGTGGAGACCTTGACGCCTACTGAGACGCCGAAGCATCCGTATACCCAGCTTTTGCTGAATGCCAATTTGCACGGTTGGGCTGAAGATGATCAAGAGGCGGGCTTTGTTGACGGGTTACGTGCGGGGACGTTACCTGCATTGGTTAAGACCCGTGATTTAAGTGTGACTTACACTCGAAAAGGTCGTGGATGGTTTGCTCGTAGTGAACCCTTCCATGCTTTGTCGCCCATCGATCTCACCCTTTATGAAGGGGAATGTTTAGGGGTGATCGGTGAGTC
>JAFNZB010000271.1 GCA_017383055.1 Burkholderiaceae bacterium
ACCGACGTTCATCATGATCTTCACGGGGATGTCCGGCAAAGCACCACGTTGAACTTCTTCGATAACGACTTCTTGTGCGCCTTCGTAGATGATGCCCGTGTCACCTTCAGCGCAGGAGACCGTCACCATTTGGCCTTCCGTCACGCGTTCCGTTGCGTCACCGCAACCGACCACAGCCGGAATACCCAATTCGCGAGCGATAATAGCAGCGTGGCACGTACGACCACCGCGGTTCGTGACGATAGCGCTAGCACGCTTCATGACCGGTTCCCAGTTCGGGTCCGTCATGTCCGTGACCAACACGTCACCGGCTTGAACACGTTCCATTTCGGAAGCGTCAGCAACGATACGAACCGTACCGACACCGATCTTTTGACCGATAGCGCGACCGGAAGCGAGAACTGCACCCTTGGTCTTCAAGGAGAAGCGTTGTTGGACGTCAGCACCGGATTGTTGGCTCTTAACCGTTTCCGGACGTGCTTGCAAGATGTAGATCTTACCGTCGAAACCGTCTTTACCCCATTCGATGTCCATCGGACGACCGTAGTGCTTTTCGATGATCATGGCGAACTTGGCCAATTCAACGACGTCTTCGTCCGTGATGGCAAACTTGCGACGATCTTCAGCAGCCACGTCGACCGTACGAACGGAGCGACCGCCCTTAGCACCTTCCGGATCAAATTCCATCTTGATCAACTTGCTACCCAATGCGCGGCGGATGATCGGGAACTTGCCAGCTTCGAGCATGGGCTTGTGAACGTAGAATTCGTCCGGGTTGACGGCGCCTTGAACGACCGTTTCACCCAAACCGTAGGAAGCCGTAATGAAGACGACCTTATCGAAACCGCTTTCGGTGTCGATCGTGAACATCACACCGGCTGCACCGCGGTCAGAGCGGCACATACGTTGAATACCGGCGGACAAGGCCACTTCAGAGTGCGTGAAGCCCTTGTGGACGCGATAGCTGATAGCGCGGTCGTTGTACAAGGAAGCGAACACTTCGCGTACACGATGCAAGACTTGGTCGATACCGACAACGTTCAAGAACGTTTCTTGTTGACCAGCGAAAGAGGCGTCCGGCAAGTCTTCTGCCGTTGCGGAAGAACGAACTGCCACAGAAATTTCTTCTTGACCGTCCTTCAACCATTCATAGAATTCACGGATTTCCGCTTCGAGCGCTGCCGGGAACGGAGCGTCTTCGATCATCTTACGGATTTCAGCACCGGCTTCTGCCAATGCCTTAACGTCGTCGACGTCAAGATCCTTCAAGCGATCATTGATGCGACCTTCGAGGTTGCTTTCAGTCAAGAACAAGCGGAAAGCTTCAGCAGTGGTAGCGAAGCCATCCGGCACGCGAATACCTGCATTCGTCAACTGGCTGAGCAACTCACCCAAAGAAGCGTTCTTACCGCCAACGCGATCAACATCGCTCATTCGCAATTGGCTGAACGGAAATACATAACGACCTTGCGGCATTTTCTTCCCCAAAAAGAAAGGTGGATTGTTAGAATATCCGTTAATTGTAGCGACAACCGAATAATTTCGGGGAATTTCTAAAGGTTTTTTATGTTCAAGACCCTCAATAATGACCCTAATGCGATGCAAAAGGGCCGTCGAACCGTGTTTATCGTCTCCGATGCCACGGCAATTACCGCCGATACGTTGGCTCACTCCGTTTTAACGCAGTTCTCTGACTTCGAATACGACCAACATCGTTTGCCGTTCGTCGACACCGTTGAGAAGGCTCAAGCCGTTGCTAAACGCATCAATGAAGTGTACGAAGCCACGGGGGTTCGCCCGGTCATTTTCTCGACTTTCATCAATCAAGAAGTCGATGAAGTCTTCACCAAGGAATGCAAGGCATTCCGCATCGACTTGTTCCGTTCCTTCATTAAGGAACTCGAACAAGAAATCGGTATGCAATCGGCTCACTCCATGGGTCGTAGCCACGTGATCGCCGACCAAGAGCGTTACAACCGCCGTATCGAAGCCATTAACTACACGCTCGCTCATGACGACGGTCAAATGAACAAGGGCCTCAACGAAGCCGATGTGATTTTGGTGGGTGTAAGTCGCTCCGGTAAGACGCCGACGAGCTTGTATTTGGCCATGCAATTCGGCATCAAGGCTGCTAACTATCCGTTGATCCCGGAAGACTTCGATCGCGGTGAATTGCCTGAAGTGTTGCAAACGATGCGTCACAAACTTTTCGGTCTTTCCATCGCTCCGGAACGTTTGTCTCAAATTCGCAACGAACGTCGCCCGGGTAGTCGTTACGCATCGATTTCGAACTGCACGCAAGAAATCGCAGCCGCTGAAAACATGATGCGCCGCGAAGGCATCAAGTGGTTGAGTTCCACGACGCGTTCCATCGAAGAAATCTCCGCCACGATCTTGGCTGAGTTGAAGCTCAACAACGCAGAAATGGTCTAATCCATCGTTTCGAACAACCAACAAAAAACGCGAATTCGATTTTTCGAATTCGCGTTTTTGTTTAGCCTCAATAGTTTGCTTGTCAGTTAGCCCCACGTGAAGTAAGACACCACCGAGAAAATCACCAACAAGGCACCCTGTGCAATCAAGACAGGAATCAAAGTCTTGAAGAAGTCACTCTTAAAGTAATCGACCGTGATCGTCAAGCAAACGTGCGTCGGCGTGATCATTTGACCGGCCACACCGAACACCATGGCAACACCGACCAAATCCAAATCACCCATGGACAAAGCTGCCACGATCGGCATCACGATGGCCACGTGACCTTGAGAAAGACCCGTCAAGATACCGATGATGAAACTCACGATGGCGATGATCACCGGAATCGGCAAAGAAGAACCCTTAAAGGCGGCCACGATTTGAGCCAACACACCAGTCGTATCGAGCAATTGGATAAAGAGCAAGATGCAGCCCACGTTGGCAAACAACTTCCAATCCAATGCGCCCACAAAAATATCCTTCACGCTCACGGGACGGTTAAGCGCATAAAGCACCGGCACCATCGAGCAGACCACGATCGCCATGGAAATGGAGGCAGCCAATTCGAAAGCGACCATCAAGACGACGTTGGCGATCACAGGACCCAATGCAACAAAGAAATCAATGATTTCACGACGCTTTTCTTCAGGCGTGACTTCCTTGACTTCATTGACGGCCCCCTTGATCGGACGAACCATCACAATCCAACCCAAGATGAAGGCCATGATCGTCATCCAACCCAAGTGAACGATCAAATCACCGATCTTCACACCGGCAATACCACAAGCCAAGATCATGCCCGGAATGATGGGGCTCGAGAATTCAAAAATATGGCGGAACCAGAAATTGATCGCAGCCTTGTCTTCTGCCGTCACGTCCATGCCTTTAGCGGCTTCTTGAACGATCGGAGCAGAGAATCGTGCACCACCGATCGAAGGCAAAACGCCCAAGAATGCTGGCATCACAGCCAACGTGAACTTGGCGCTCGAGAACATTCGAGACAAGCATTGCACCATGCCAGCCAATGCACCGCTCTTACGAAGTTCGATCTCAAGACAGATCACCAAATACAGTGCAATCACCAAATCATAGGTGCGCGACATCGTGACCATTTGCTCAACGGCTTTCGTGATCAATCGCCAATCGGGATTGGTACAGACCCAAATGAAAAGACCGCCGCCGAAGATACAAATACCAATCGGAAGCTTGCAGCGCATCAACACCAACGTGAGTGCCATGGCCAACAAAATAACGATAAAAATACTCATGGGAATACTTTCAAATCAACGTTACAAATAGAAAACGCCCTCAATCTTACACTCATTGATTGAGGGCGCTCGGTTTTAAACCAAAAATGTATGGTTTCTATAGGTTTTTCCCAATGACTAAATCCACGTGAGGTAAGTCCAAAGAACAAAGATCGCCAAAACGATCATTTGAATCGCAAAGATTTGCCACCAGAAACGAACGAAATCACTCTTGAAGTAATCGAC
>JAFNZB010000272.1 GCA_017383055.1 Burkholderiaceae bacterium
AGGCGAACTTTAGCATAAACGCTTAAGGTTTTTTACTCAGTTCGTTGTTTTTCAGAATCAAGAGATAAACAAAGTTAATCAAACTTTGACTTTGCCCAAACTTTCGGCTGTGAGGCGTTTCCCCCAAAGCGTCATCTCGCAAGCTTTGCAATCAAAGGTTGCGCGATAGGTACGGTTTGCCGTCTTTAAAATCAAGGGATCCGGGCGATAAATGTCCTTTGTCGTCGGCTCGGCTTTGATCTTATCAATGTTATCTTTCAAGCATCGACCCAAAGCAAAACGCACGCAATGCTTGGTGAGCATCACGGGGACTTCGCGGTCGATTTCACCGGTTTCAAAAGCGCCTTCGGTGATCGTGACACCATGATTCTTGTAGAAGCGCACAGCTTGTTCGTTTAAGACGTTAGCTCGGAAATCGCAGGCATCCGAGTAGGGAACCCCCGTTTCCTTTTCGCGTGGTAACAATCGAGGTAAATCGGCGACGCGCTTGGCATCCAACGCTTCAACGGCTTCACGACGCATTTGGTTGATGAAACTGGTCGGAGCAAAATAGTGGCCACCCGTTACCGTCAACTCAGAGACTTCAAAGAGGGTATTGCCCATCTTTTTGATCTGCGTGGCGAGGTTTTGTTGGTTGCGTTCAACGTTGCCGGCAATGTCGATTTTCTCGGGCGTTTGCGTCACGGTGACCGTGGTGCCGCGATTGTCCGTCAGCGTTAAAGCGAACGTTGTTTCATTGGCTTGCCAATGAGCCTTGACCGGCACTTTGCGCACGGCAGAATTGCGTTCAAGTAAGTCGTCCCAGAGCTTATCGCGGTTGCGGTAAAGCGTCATGCCGGGTGCTAACTGCGGGTGACGACGCCAAATGGGGCGATCGCGAAGCGTCAAGCGCCAAAGGTTCTTGCCGATGTTGTCTGCACGATTAACGGCAAAACCTTCCAATTCGCCTTCGCGGGTCAAATAGGTCAAACCGTCACTATTGCTCATCGTTTCGGTCGTTTTGACGTCCACCGTGTCTGCGTTGACACGCATGACGGTCCCTAAACGGGGACCGGTGTTTTTCGGCGTATCGAAAACAGCCAAATCGTGGCGACGATCGATCGTGAAGTAATCGGTAAAGCCGCGATTGAAACTCTTTTCCGGAGCGGGCTCGAACGTGTAGGTGCAGTGACCGTCGCTAGCTTGTGCAAACTCGGGATGATCGTTTAAGAAGTCATCCAAACGTTGACGGTAGTGGGCAGTGATGTTTTTCACGTAGCCCATGTCCTTTAAGCGCCCCTCGATCTTGAAGCTTCGAACACCGGCTTCGATCAATGCAGTCAAATGATCGGTTTGATTGTTGTCCTTTAAAGACAAGACATGCTTTTCTCGCACGAGCACTTCGCCTGCTTCGGTAAAGACCGAGTAGGGCAGACGGCACAATTGAGCGCAGGCTCCGCGATTGGCGCTTCGACCGTTTGCGGCAAAGCTTGCATAGCATTGACCGGAATAGGACACACAAAGGGCGCCGTGGATGAAATGTTCGATACGGGCATCTTTGAGCGCTCCATAACAGGCACGAACCGCTTCAAGCGACAATTCACGGGCGAGCACGATTTGAGAAAAACCGAGCGACTCTAAAAAGCGGGCTTTTTCCGGCGTCCGTACATCACACTGCGTCGAGGCATGCAATTGGATCGGGGGCAAATCGGCTTCGAGTAACCCCATGTCTTGCACGATCAATGCATCGACACCGCTTTCGTAGGCGCGCCATGCCGCTTTGACGGCGTCATCCATTTCGCGATCGGCCACGATCGTATTGAGCGTCATGAAGACGCGAGCACCGTAGCGATGAGCATAACTCGTCAAACGATCAAGATCGTCAAAAGCATTGGCAGCTTCTACGCGCGCACCAAAACTCGGACCGCCGATATAAACGGCGTCCGCTCCGTGATTGATGGCTTCAATGCCGATGTCGGCATTTTTTGCAGGGGCCAATAACTCAAGGGGCTGGATTTTGGGCATTTGCCGATTCTCCTTGTTCAAGCGACTTGATGAATTCGGTCAAGTCGATAATCGTTTGCTCTTGTTTTTCCATCTTACAGGCTTTGATCGCCAAATGATCGGCAATCGCGCTACTACCGCGTTGGCGGGCCGCGTCAGCTGGACTGATGCCTTGATCGTTGCAAATGGTTTTATCAGCACCAGCTACTAATAACGCATCAACCGAGTCACGGGAGACGGAGCGAGCCGCCATATAAAGAGGAGTCACTTGTCGTTCAGTCACGGCATTGACTTCAGCGCCGTTTTTGAGCAACAACTCGATCATGTTTTTTTGTCCTGAGGCGGCTGCATAGTGAAGGGCCGTCCAACCGAAATTCACATTGACGTCGGCTCCCATGAATAAAAGCGTTTGGGCA
>JAFNZB010000273.1 GCA_017383055.1 Burkholderiaceae bacterium
CATTGGCCAGGTTGGCATGTCCAGTAGGACAGTTTCCACATGTCTGACCGGTAAACACCTCTACAAGTATCTTCTTCTCCACTCCTTCAGGATAGAAGAATACCTGGCTGAGAGCGGTATTATCAGTATTTTCATGAACATGATCGACTTCGGCATGAATCCGCAACAAGCCTTGGACGCTCCGCGTTGGCAATGGATCGGTGGTAAGAAGGTGGAAGTCGAACAAGACACGCCGAACCACTTGATTCGTTTGTTGCAACGCATGGGCCATGAAATCGTGGTTCAACCCGACCCGTATCACATGGGCCGCGGCCAAGTGATTTTGCGCGATGAAAACGGTGTGTACTGCGCCGGTACTGAAAAGCGTACCGACGGTCAAATCGCTTCGTTCTAATCGAACGATTCATTGATCGATGAAATTTGGGGAGTCTTCGGACTCCCCGATTCTTTTTGGTTTCGAATCTTGCGAAGATTCGGTAAAATGCGGCCCATTCAATGACTATTTACGGTCAGTCACGCTTTTGATGGGTGGGGCGACCGATGATTTTTTGAGGACTTATTTCATGTCTTTGCCCAATTGCCCCAAGTGCGGTTCTGAATACACCTATGAAGACAACGGCATGTTCGTGTGCCCGGAATGCGCTCACGAATGGAACGATGCTGCTCCGGCTGAAGACGCCGGCGATCAATTGATCGTCAAGGATGCCAACGGCACGTTGTTGGCTGACGGCGACAGCGTTACCGTCATCAAGAGCTTGAAAGTGAAGGGCGCCTCCTCCATGCTCAAGATCGGCACGAAGGTCAAGAACATCCGTCTTTGCGAAGGCGATCACAACATCGACTGCAAGATCGACGGTTTCGGTGCCATGAAGTTAAAGAGCGAATTCGTCAAGAAGCTCTAATCGCTGACACTTCGACAAAAACGTTTAGAGGGATCGTCCTTTTCGGATCGATCCCTCTTCTTTTTCTGTACAAAAACATTTTAAGGTGCAGGCGGCAATTCCGCGCCGATCATGTAAAGCGCGGCTTCGATGCGACGCATCGCGTGCTCGCCATGCAACCAAAAACTAGCGTTCCCCTTTTGCCGTTGGCAAGCAATCGTGAGAGCCTCCAAGGCGATCCAACTGGCCAAAATATTGGCTTGTGCGTAATGACTTTCACGCGTGGTTTTCGACTTGATGGTATCGATCGAGGGAAAAACGTTCTTGCCCCAGGAGGCATTACGTCCGTTGTCTTTCTTACCTTTGCCCCAACCTTGGATTCGACCCAATTGCAATTGCGGGGGGTAAATCGATTCCGCGTTCCAAACAAAAACAACGAATCATATAGCAAAGCCCTGCAGCCACTCGAGACTCATAACTGATGAAGTGACCGATCAAAATGGCGTAAATACGAGAAAAGGTTGCACTCATACGAGGACCGTTTTCGATACCGAAAACCTTGTAATCGGGGCTCGGATCGGTCAAACAGTCACACGCATAAAACAGCAACTCCGCAAGTCCATTTTGATTGGCTATCAACCACTCTCGATTGTTGGCCGCGATGAGCTTATCGGAAAAAATTCGATCAATGAGCTCAAGCGTCCGAGCATCGTCTCTGTTTGATACGGCTTCACGTAAAGGCGCTTGATAACGACAAAGGCGATCGTAGGAATCCAAATTGCTCGCTTCCAAAGCATACTGGCCCCACGCATCTTCCATCGAGGTAAAAACGTATTGACACTTCGGCCGATGGGTCTGCGTTAAATAGGGTGGATCAAAAGGTTTC
>JAFNZB010000274.1 GCA_017383055.1 Burkholderiaceae bacterium
ACAAAGCCGTTACAAATCAGCAAGATAGCCTATCCTTTAGAAAAATTGCGCCACTTTCTTGCTCATTATCAAAACTTCACCCAGCCTTAACCAAATCCCATTCGTCATCGTTTGCCCATCCCGTATCTACGGCATCTGTCGGGGTATTCCCCGTTTCCAAATGAAGAGAAAGTAGTAGATACTTACACTAACGTTAAAAAGCGCTCCTTTGAGAGCGCATTTTAACGTTGTTGTTTTTTTATACTACTAGGGAAACATTCTCATGTCTTTGCTTGAATGGTTTGCTATTGCCGTTATTTTTGTGACGGTTTATGCCTTGATCAAGCGCGTTGAAACGCGTTTGGTCTTGTTCACGGCAGGTTTTGTGTTGTGTCTCGTCGCTATGGAACCGATGAAGGCCCTCAACTCCTTCGCCTCCTCCATGACCAAGGGTTCTTTGATCATGGCAATCTGCTCTTCGATGGGTTTTGCTTACATCGCTGCCTTCACGAAGTGCGACCGTAGCTTGGTTCACTACTTGGCTGCTCCGATCCGCGGTTTGGGCGTTTTCCTCCTCCCGGTTTGTACGGCTGTCACGTTCTTGATCAACATCGCCATCCCGTCTGCTGCCGGTTGTTCCGCAGCTGTCGGTTCCACGTTGATTCCGGTGATGCTCCGCGCTGGTATTAAGCCGGCTGCTGCCGCCGCTGCTGTGATGGGTGGTACGATCGGTTCTTACTTCTCTCCGGGTACGTCTCACAACGCTT
This sequence comes from Burkholderiaceae bacterium, assembly GCA_017383055.1. Lineage (GTDB taxonomy): Bacteria > Pseudomonadota > Gammaproteobacteria > Burkholderiales > Burkholderiaceae_F > Aphodousia. The sequence continues at coordinate 747 of JAFNZB010000274.1, forward strand.
TCGTTGCTAACATGGCCGGCATGGAAGTCATGGACTTCATCGCTTACCACGGTCCGTGGTCTTTGGCCTGCGGTGCCTTCATGGTCTTCGGTATCATGGCTGTCGCTATCGTTTTGGGCGACCACAAGGGTGACAAGTCTGCAGTTGCTCAAGTCAAGGAAACGACCGACGACTTCAAGCCGAACGCAATCAAGGCTCTCTTGACGCTCGTTCCGATCGTCATCTTGGTTGTTGGTAACGTTTGGGTTCCGGCTATGAAGATGGGCGTTGCTCAAGCCATGGTCTTGGGTGCCGTTATCACGTTGTTGATCAGCTACGCTATCGACCGTACGAGCCCGCAAGAATTCTCCAAGTCCTTCTTCAACGGTATGGGCAAGGCTTACGCTGACGTGATGGGTATCATCATCGCTGCTGGCGTGTTCGCTGCTGGTTTGCAAGCTTCCGGTTTGATCGCTTCCTTCGTCGACCTCTTGAAGAACTCCAACGAAATCGCTCGCTGGGGTGGTTCCTTGGGTCCGTGGATGATGGGCGTGATCACGGGTTCCGGTGACGCTGCTACGATGGCCTTCAACGAAGCCGTGACGCCGCACGCTGCCGAATTCGGTATGCAAACGCACGCTTTGGGCGGTTTGGCCTTCTTGACGGGTGCTTTGGGCCGTACGTCCTCCCCGATCGCCGGCGCTATGGTTATCGTTTCCGGTATCGCTATGGTTAGCCCGATGGAAGTTGTTAAGCGCACGGCTTTGCCGGTCTTCTGTGCTGTCATCTTCTTGGCTCTCTTCATGGTGTAATCACCGTGCGTTAGCTAAAAGCTAAAGCTTATTAAGGGATCGAATGAGAATTCGATCCCTTTTCTTTTTCTGTAAACCTCCTAAAAATCAACCCCTTGTGTCAACTCTTGGACAAATCTCCCAAGCAAAGCACTCCACGCAAGCGGATAATTGCCGCAGTTAATTTACCTGTCTTGGAGACTCATCATGACTTGTTGTTACCACAAAGAAATCGTCGACATGCGTCACGAACTTCACCGCTTCCCGGAAGAAGGTTGGACGGAATTTTGGACCACGGCTTACATCGCCAAGTATTTGCGCGGATTGGGCATCGAAGTCTTGATGGGCGAAAAGGTCATCTCTCGTGAAAACTGCTTGGGTCGCAATCCCCAATTGGTCGCCGCCGGTATCGAAGCAGCTAAGGCCAAAGGCGTTTGCGAATGCTTGCTCGAGGAAATGCAAGAGTTGACGGGTTGCGTTGCCGTGCTCGACACGGGTCGCCCCGGTCCCACGGTCGCATTGCGTTTTGACATCGACTGCGTCAACGTTTTGGAATCCACCGACCCGGCTCACTTGCCCGCCAAAGAAGGTTGGCGCTCCGAACGTGACGGTTTGATGCACGCTTGCGGTCACGACGCACACGCCGCCACCGGCATGGCCATCTGCCATTGGGTCAAGGAACACCTCGACCAACTCAACGGCAAGCTCAAAGTCGTTTTCCAACCGGCAGAAGAAGGGGTTCGTGGTGCATCGGCTGTCGCCGCTAGCGGTGTGTTGGACGACTGCGACTACTTCTTGACAAGCCACGTCTCCTTGATGGCTAAGTCGGGTGAAGTGTTGTCCTCCCCGATCAACTTCCTCTCCACCACCAAGTACGACGTCACCTTTACAGGTCGTCCCGCTCATGCCGGTATCGAACCGAATGCCGGCCGAAACGCTTTGGCTGCCGCCTGCCATGCCGTGACGCAATTGTTGGGCATCTCTCGCCACGGTAGCGGCATGACGCGCGTGAACATCGGTCGCTTGATTGCGGGCGAAGGCCGCAACGTCATTCCGGTCAATGCCAAGCTTGTGATGGAAGTTCGCGGTGAAACGGGCGACATCAACCAATACATGTGTGAAGAAACCGAAAACATCGTCCAAGGCGTCGCTAAGAGCTTTGGCGTCGACTACAAGATCGAAAAGATGGGGGCCGCCGTCGACCTCGTCAATGACGCCCCCCTCGTTGCCATGTTGGATGAAGTGCTTGCCAATACCGAAGGCGTGACGACTGTGTTGCATGACATCAACTACGGCGGCTCCGAAGACGCTACGATCTTGGCCAAGCGCGTGCAAAGCCACGGCGGTCAAGCTTGCTACTTCGTGATGGGCGGCACTCGTCCGGCCGGTGGCCACCACACGGCCAGCTTCGACTTTGACGAATCCACCCTTGGTACGGGTTTTGACGTCTACATCGGCATGGTCAAGAAGTTGATGGCCTAATCC
>JAFNZB010000275.1 GCA_017383055.1 Burkholderiaceae bacterium
CGGAAGAAAAGCCGGTTGGCGCTCCTGTATTTTCTCGTGTAAAATAACGCGCTCCGCCCCATTAGCTCAGTTGGTAGAGCAACCGCCTTGTAAGCGGTAGGTCGTCTGTTCGAGTCAGTCATGGGGCACCAAATGCAAAACCGCATTAGTTTAGACTAGTGCGGTTTTTTTCATGGGTTTAGCGTTTTTGTTCTTCGAGATGCCGCATGGCTTTTTGAACGTTAGGAACGGCCTCAAAGAGTGAGGCAAAGTTCAAGTAATTGTCAGGATTGCGAGCTTTAGGATTACAGATCGTGACGACCATCTCACGCCCGATGGTGTTGGGAGGCGGATAAAGCCAGGGCGATTCGCGGGTATTTGTGGTATCGAGTTTACCTTTTCGATATTTGAAATCCCCTAAAGATTTGGTCTTGCCTTCATGGCAATCGACAACAACACGAGCCAATTGAAAATCGTGGAACTTGTTGGTGTAGATGCCGGCATCCCACGTTTGACAAACGTTGCCGTCGCATTGGAGTTCGTCAAGATTGAAAAAGAACCAAACCTTATCGGAGGTGACGTAGAGATACCAGTCTTCGGCAACGGCACTCGAACACATTAACATACTTGCTAGCGCAGTCATAATGAGCTTTTTCATCGTAGCCCCCTAGTGAATCACTCGAATTTAGCTTTTGAGGCGACCTAAAGTGACTCGATCATTATCACCTAAATCTTTGATCGTTCGCACGTCATACCAAAGGCTTTCATCAAACAGATTTCGGACGGCTTCTCCTTGATCCCAGCCGTGTTCCATGGCTAAAAGACCATTGGCATTCAGATGGTTGGGCGCGTCAGCGACAATTGCACGAAGATCCTTTAAACCATCGACGCCGTCGGTTAGTGCCGTAATCGGTTCGTAACGAAGATTAGCCAAATGATGGTCTTGGGGATGAATGTAGGGAGGGTTACTCACGATGATGTCAAAGCGAGCATCATTGGGGAGAGCCTTATACCAAGAGCCTTGGTGAAAACAGATACGAGCCTTAAGAGTTTCGGCATTGTCTTTGGCAACGGCAAGGGCTTTTTCGCTGAAGTCCGTAGCCGTGACGGCAAGTTCGGGCATTTCCAAAGCCAATGTGATGGCGATACAACCGCTACCCGTTCCCATGTCAAGCAAAGACGTTGCGCGATGGTTGGCCGCTTCTTGCAAAACGGTCTCGATCAACGTCTCAGTATCGGGACGAGGAATAAGAACACCTTCACGGACTTTGAATGTGCGAGAAAAGAATTCTTGTTCGCCAACGATATACGGAACGGGTTCACCTGCTTCGCGGCGAGACAGTAGGCTCTCAAAGCGTACCGCGATTTCAGGAGTGACTTCGTCATTGTCGTGCGTGATGAAGTACTCGCGACGACAGTGCAAAAGATGAGCCAAGAGCAATCGAGCTTCAAAACGATCAACTCGATGGGCTGCGGCAAACAAGACTTCTTTGATCGTAGCCATGCTTAGTCACCGAGGCTTGCAAGTTGTTCGATTTGATGTTCTGTCGTTAAGGCGGTGATGATTTCTTCCAAATCGCCGTCCATGATGAAATCAAGTTTATAGAGCGTGAGATTGATGCGATGATCCGTTACGCGACCTTGCGGATAGTTATACGTGCGGATGCGTTCGCTACGGTCTCCCGAGCCCACTAAGCTTTTACGAGTACTGGCTTCTTCGGCCTGTTGTTTGGCAATTTCGTTGGCCGTGATGCGAGAGATCAACACACTCATGGCACGAGCCTTGTTTTCGTGTTGACTACGTTCGTCTTGGCATTCAACCACGGTCCCAGTCGGGATGTGCGTGATACGAACGGCCGAGTTGGTCTTTTGAACGTGTTGTCCACCGGCGCCCGATGCGCGATAAACGTCAATACGCAAGTCGCTCGGGTCGAGTTTGATGTCTTCGATTTCATCCATTTCCGGCAAAATCGCCACGGTGCAAGCGGACGTGTGGACTCGACCTTGGGATTCGGTTTCCGGAACGCGTTGAACACGGTGACCACCGCTTTCAAACTTCAAGCGTGAGTAAGCGCCTTCACCGATGATTCGGACGATGACTTCCTTGTAGCCACCCAAGTCACTTTCGTTGGCAGAAACGATTTCGGTTCGCCAACCTTGTCGTTCGGCGTAACGGGTGTACATACGTAAAAGGTCACCAGAAAAGAGAGCGGATTCATCACCGCCCGTACCGGCACGGATTTCCAAATAGATGTTTTTACTGTCGTTGGGATCTCGCGGCAAGAGCATGACTTGGAGTTCTTTTTCCAAGGCTTCCAACAACTCTTTCCCTTGGGCGATTTCTTCAGCCGCAAAATCTTTCATCTCAGGATCGTCAAGCATTTCTTGCGCAGCTTCGATGTCGGCTTCCGCGGTTTCGTATTGCTTCATTTTGGCAACCACGGGTTCGAGTTCGGAACGTTCACGCGATAAATCACGGAAGCGATTCATGTCGTTGGCGGCATCCGGGGCGCTCAACATGGCATCGATTTCTTCCAAACGGCGGCCCAATTGGACCAATTTGCTACGCATAGACTCTTTCACGCGAGTCTCTCCTTGAAAATAGGGAAATAAAAAATCAAAAACTTGCTTGGTATGTTATGCCAAGCAAGTCTTTTTTTAAAGTGAAAACGGTTTAGTGTTTACGTTCGAGGTAAAAACGCTTAAAACAACTTTCAATGTGCTCTCGCTCCGAAGTCGTCAGCGTCTTATTTTTGAGCAACATCATATTGTCGTGAAGCATCTTTCGAACGATGTCGTGAGCAAGGCGCTCTAATGCTTCATCGAGATTGCCTCCGGCTTCGATGGAGCGTTTAGCGCGGCAGATGTCAGTCTTACCTAAATGCAAAGCTCGTTCTTGGAGCATTTGCATGGTAGGAACGGCTCGACGCAACTGCATCCAATCGCTAAATTCATCGACACGGTGATCGATGATGGCCAAGCTTTCTGCCACGGCAGCCATGCGTTCGGCTTTGCCACTTTGAACGACTTGACCGAGATCGTCTACGGTGTAGACATAAACGTCATCCAAACGAGAAACTTCTTCTTCAACGTCACGGGGGACCGCCAGGTCAACGATAAAAATCGGTTTATGCAAACGAGCTTTAATCGCTCGTTCAATCATGCCCAAGCCGATGATGGGCAAAGCGCTTGCCGTACAGGAAATGATGATGTCGAATTCGGCGATTCGAGCGGGCAAGTCTGCTAAACGCATTGCACGACCGCCAAATTGTTCGGCCAATGCTTGACCACGATCGAGGGAACGATTTGCAACCGTCATGCTCTTGGGATCTTGAGCGGCAAAGTGAGCGGCACACAATTCAATCATTTCACCGGCACCGACAAACAAGACGTTTTGCTCGGTCAATTGACCGAAAAGTCGATTGGCCAATCGGACGGCAGCCGCCGCCATGGAAACGGAGTGAGCGCCGATTTCGGTTGCCGTTCGAACTTCTTTAGCGACGGTGAACGTACGTTGGAAAAGGGTGTTGAGCATCAAGCGCAAACCCTTGGCATCACGAGCGGTCTTTTCGGCTTTTTTCATTTGGCCGACGATTTGTGTTTCGCCCAAAACCATTGAGTCGAGGCCACTGGCAACGCTAAACGCGTGGCGAACCACGGCTAAGTCTTCCAACCAATACGTGTGGGGGACAAAACTTTCTTCGGTTAAGCCTTTTTCGTCGGCAATGAATGTTTGCAAGGCTTGTTTTGCCAAAGAAGGATCTTTGGCTGCTGCGTAAATTTCCGTGCGGTTGCAGGTCGACAAAATCAACGCTTCGGAGATTTGACCGCTATCGGCTTCGGATAAGCGCGACAAAATTTTGCCGATCGTGGGGGCAATTTCATCGGGACCAAAAGCAACGCGTTCGCGAACGGCGAGCGGAGCGGTAGTGTGATGAGTTGGCAAGCGAACTGCTTGGCGAACTCAATGTAAGCCACACCGGTTGTCGCTATCATGCACCTTCCGCTTCGTTGCCCGTGGCTCAGTTGGGCATCCTGCCCGATGAGACATAC
>JAFNZB010000276.1 GCA_017383055.1 Burkholderiaceae bacterium
GTTGAAGGTATTCCAAAACCCGGTCGTCATGGGCATCTTGGCAGGCTCGCTTTGGGGCTTGACGGGTTGGCAATTACCCGATTGGATCGATAAGACCTTAGGCCTTGTTTCGACCGCAACGACGCCCGTTGCTTTGATGGTCGTGGGGATGGGATTAGCCGCTCATAGCTTTAGCGCCGCATTGCCCAAGGGCCTTTCGATGACCGCGTTGAAAGTCGTTATTCAACCGCTTTTGGTCTACACGTTGGCTCGTTTGATCGGCTTGGGTGAATTGGAAACGCAAGCCGTGACGGTGATGGCAGCATTGCCCGTGGCTATCAACATTTACATGATGGCCATTGAATTCAAGTCAAGCGAAGGCGCAGCCAGTAATGCAATTTTCGTTTCGACGTTGATCACCGCCATTACGGTTCCGATCACGTTGACGCTTTTGGGCGTAGCGAGCAACTTCTAAAAAATCCCTATTAGAACAATCGCCATCAAGCACTAGAACTTGATGGCGATTTTGCTTTCCTGACCAAGAAAACAGATTCTCACATATCACACTAACTTTTTAATCCATGTCTGCAGCCAAACAAACAGCAACTCGGAGTCATTCTGAAAATCGTTGATCCCTGTTTGTTTGATTCGAGCAAAAGCCTCTAAGATTTTTCGCTCTTCTAAAGATACGACATTGAGCAGTTCGGTTTGTTTTCGCAGATAGGTTCCCGTTTCAAGATAGACGATCGCCTGTACAACAAAAGTTGCCGATTTGTACAAGCTTGAAAGAATCGAGTCGCTTTTTTCATGAAGCATATTGTGAACACAAGCGTGATAGAGATTGCATACACTCATTTGGATAGCTCTTTTGACAACTGCATCGTCGATCGACGCCAACAACTCATCCAAACATCCCTTAATCGGTACGGTATCGTTGTAAAACTGGAACAAGTCGGTCGGAGCCCACTTCTGCAACTCCTCTCGACCAGACAAAAAACCACAAATTAAATCACGATGAGGTAATTCATCCAAAAGCCGGTTATAAAGTTGAATATCAGAAGCCGACAATTCATCCAGAATGATCACAACATCGATATCACTGTCATCCGTTGCTTCGCCTCGAGCATAACTGCCTTGCAATCCAACAAACCACACTCGATCACCAAATCGATCCTGGATGAGTGCCTTGTAGTTTTCTATCCACGTCTCAATATCGACCATTGCCAATTTTCTCTCAAACATAAAAAGGTCTCACAAAATACGTTCACAGTATTTTATAAGACCTCAAAAATGAAATCGGGCGATTCCTTTTGAGAATCGCCCGATTTAGCTTTTTTAGCTGATCATTGTCTGATCATGCTCTACTTAATAGCGGTGAGCTATTAGAGAACGATACCAGCCATGAAGAAGCCGAACGGGATAGCAGCGACCAAACCAACGAGACCCGGGATAAAGAACGGGTGGTTGATCACGAAGCTACCGGACCACTTGCCCATGTAGGAACCCGTGTCGTCCGTAGAGATAGCGAAAGCAGACGTCGGGTAAACGTTCGTGATGTAGAGAGCGGAACAAGCAACGAAGGAAGCCAAGATCGTAGCAGCATCGCAACCCAAGGAAGCAGCAACCGGCGTCAAGAGAGCGGACGTAGCACCTTGAGAGAACAAGAGAGCAGACACGCCGAAGTAAGCAGCAGCCAAGAGAGCCGGGTATTGCTTCAAGAGAACCGTAGCTTGAGCCTTAATTTCCGGAATGTGCGTACCGATGATCGTGGAAGCCAACCAGACGATACCCAAGATAACGATCAAGGATTCGTAGCCACCAGCGAAGATGGAGGACTTGCGGATCTTGTCGAGTTCAACGCCGCAGAACCAGTACATGAGCATACCAGCGAGCAACATCGTGATAACGATGATGTCACGGGAACCCAACGTGTGACCGATTTGCTTCTTGAACAAGAGCAAGCAAACGATGAAGACCACGGAGATCAAGAACAAACCAACAGAGAGCTTAGCGCCAGCGGGCAACGGAGCTTCAGCTTGTTCCTTGGAAGCCATGGAAACGAGGCCCTTAGCCATACGATCCTTGAAGATCGGGTCTTCGGACAATTCGCAACCTTGCCATGCGGAGATGAGGGCAGCGACCATAGAACCGAAGAAAGCGGACGGCAAGATAACCATCAAAGCTTGACCGAAGGTGCACGTACCCATACCTTCAACGACAACCCACATTGCAGCCGTAGCAGCAGAAATCGGGGAAGCCGTAATAGCGATTTGGGAAGCGATCACAGCGCCGGTCAACGGCTTGGACGGACGAACACCGTTTTGCTTAGCAACTTCTTGGATAACGTTCAAGACGGACATAGCCGTGTAACCCGTACCAGAGAACACCGTCAAGATGAAGGTGATGACCGGAGCCAAGATGTTGATGAACTTCGGGTTCTTACGAAGGATGTTGCTGGAAACACGAACCATGTAGTCCATACCGCCAGCGACGTGCATCACGGAGCACGTGAAGATCACGGCCATGATGATGAGGATAACGTCGACCGGAAGACCGGAGGGCTTCAAACCCAAACCGAACACGGCGATAGCCATACCGAGGCCACCAGCCATACCGACGCCGATACCACCCAACTTAGCTGCATAAATGATGCAACCGAACAAAAGGGCAAATTCAAGCCAAACCATTTTAATTTTCTCCTAGAAATAGAATGTCACCTCGTCCGAAAACAAGGTAACACGGTGCGCAGTCTACTCGCTTTTGTACAAAAGTGTTACAAATTCTTACGCCCAATCCCGTTTTCATTGCATTTTTAGGGAAATTACCTAGGACTTTACAATCATTTTGCCTCCCCTATGCCCTGCAATACGCCATTTCCTTAACCAATTTTAGGTATCTCCTTTTGATCTCACAGCCATCAATCGCACGTGTTTCAGGACTTGCATTCAAACACTCCTTTCTCCCACCCCATCACATTCACTTTCATCGCCACTCGCTTCATCCGAAGTCTGGATGCTCTTTTTGAGCCGTCATAAATACAAAATCTCACGTGCCCAAAAACACTTTTTCTAAATTTCATATTGAGTATTAGTGCAAGTCATACCGACTTAACACTCAATGGGCGACAATCTCTAAGCACTGTTTGCACAAAAGGAGTGTTTTGAGATGGAAGGCCTTTTACGCGTATTGGCAAAAAAAGCATTGGCAACGAAACTTGATAACATCCCTACCGATGTCATCGAAATTGCCAAATTAGGCATCACGGACTTTTTCGGTGTTGCTTATGCTGGCACTGATATGCCAGTCGCACAAAATGTTCGCTCTTATTTAACATCGCTTGGAATGCGTTCAGGTGACGCTCTTCTGTTAGGGCGTAACGAACGCGCGGACATGATTGCCGCCTCTTTATTTAATGCTACGGCCGGACACGCACTCGACTTTGATGACGTGAGCTGGGCTACGATCGGCCATCCGTCCGTCGTGGTCGCCCCTTGTGCCATCGCTTGCGGGCAAGCCTTACATGCTGACGGCGCTGCCGTTTTACGCGCATATATATTAGGTGTAGAACTCATGCACCAAATCGCTCGTTGGACAATGCCGCAATTGAGTGAACGCGGTTGGCATACGACACCCGCCAACGGGGTCTTCGGCACAGCAACCGTGGGCGCTCTTCTTTTAGGCCTCAACGAAGACGAATTCACTAACGCACTAGCCATTGCTGCCACGCGAGCCTTTGGCGTTCGTGCCAACTTCGGCAGTCAAACGAAAGCACTTCACGCTGGCCTTGCTGCACAAAGCGGTCTTGAATGTGCCCTTTTAGCCAAACACGGCATCACCGGTCGAGATAACGCCATCGAAGCTTTGGACGGTTACGCTCAATGTTTGGCCGATCCGATCGAAGCCGACAAGGTCACGATCGATTTCTGCGAATTTTGGGATCTTCGTGAAACGGGCTTGGTCATCAAACAATATCCCTGCTGTTCGGGCACGCACCCGACCCTTGACGTTTGGGACGATTTTTTAAACGAACGTGCGCTCGTGCCTGATGAAATCGAGTCGATCTATGCGGGTGTGAGCCTTTTGGGGCCACGTGAACTCTCATGCCATCACCCCGTCAACTGCGTGCAAGCCAAATTCTCTTTGGAATACGCCATCGCGGCTCGACTGATTCACGGCGAAGTGGGCGTAGGAACGTTCACCGATGAAAAGGTCCTCGATTCCCGTATCCAATCCTTTATGAAGAAGGTCGATATGCGAATTGACCCCGAACTCGAAAAGTTGGGCTTTATCGGTACCGCTCCAATCCGGATGCGTGTGAAGCTCATCGACGGTGAAACGATTTCGCTTGCCAATGACTTGGCGATGGGTAATCCGGAAAAACCGTTAACGCCTGCCAAATTCGAAAAGAAATTTATGAATTGTGTTGTCCCCGGTGCCGGCAACGATGCCGCCCAACGATGGTGGACAACTTTACAAACATTAGAGAGCGCCTCAATCGAAGCCATCGCTTCGCTCGGAGCGCTTTCTTAATCCCTTTCTATATATAGAGGAGAACGACCTGACTCGTATGCGCCTTGAACGCGACTGCTTAGGTGAAATGGAAATCCCCGACGAGCACTATTACGGCATCCAAACGCACCGTATGGTGAAAGTATCCGGCGCTGCTGGCTACCCCGTCATCGCCTATCCTGACATGCATCGCGCACTTTTCCAAATCAAGAAAGCTTGTGCCAAAGCCAATGCCGAGATCGGAGCAATGGATCAAGCCGTGGCTGATGCCATTGTTAAAGCTTGCGATCGTTTGCTCACCGAAGACTTTAGTGCCGAATTCCCGCTCGACATGTGGCAAGGTGGTGGCTACACGTGTGTGAATATGAATGTGAACGAAGTCATCGGCAACATGGCCAATGAGATCGCCACGGGACACAAGGGCTGCGAAGTCGTTCATCCCAACACTCACGTCAACATGGCTCAATCGACCAATGACACGATTCCATCGGCAACGCATTTAGCGATCGCTCCGCGCCTTGACTTGATTATTGACCGCGTTGAAGCACTCCAAAAGAGCTTTGAAGTCAAGGCTGTGGAATTTAAGGATGTCGTCAAGGTGGGTCGCACCTGCTGGCAAGATGCGCTTCCATTGACTCTCGGTCAAGAATTCGGCGGTTACGCCTCGCTCATGAAACGCTTGGCCCTCAAGCTTCGTGCTTTGCGTCCGGGTTGCTTCGAACTCATCATGGGCGGTAGCGCCATCGGTACGGGTTTGGGTGCTGCAAGCGGCTACATGGATGCGTTCTATCGTCACATCAGTGCCGA
>JAFNZB010000277.1 GCA_017383055.1 Burkholderiaceae bacterium
CCATGCATATCGCAGCGGTTACCTCCATCGAAGACCAGGTCTTCCCTGCCATCGATCTGCTGATCGCAACATTCAAACGCCTGGAAGATGAGAATAATGGCATCGTTAAATCTGGACGTACCCACCTGCAGGACGCTACCCCCATCTCATTCTCCCAGGAGATCTCCGGCTGGCGCAGCAGTCTTGAAAAAGATAAAAAATTACTTGAGCTTTCTCTGCCTGAACTTAAGAAGCTGGCTCTCGGAGGAACTGCCGTCGGAACCGGACTAAATGCCCCCCTTGGTTTTGACAGCGCCGTTGCTAAAGCGGTTTGCAAGTTGACAGGAAAGGATTTTCAAACCGCAGAAAATAAGTTTCATGCTCTGACGTCGAAAGACGAACTGGTTTTTGCTCATGGCGGATTAAAGGCTCTGGCCTGCGATCTGATGAAGATCGCCAACGATATCCGCTGGCTGGCTTCCGGAAGGTAAGGTCATCGAACGTATCAAAGGCGACGATTATCGTTTCCGTGATTCGACCGGAGTGATCGAAGTCGATATTGACGATGAAGTCTTCAAAGGACAAAAAATCACGCCCGACACCGTCGTGCGTATCGAAGGCGAGGTGGACACGGAACTCGTTGGCGACAACAAAATCGATGTCGAACGTTTGAGCGTCGTTCGTTAAGCAACGATTTTCGAACAAAGGAGGCAAATCGCCTCCTTTTTTCATGCAAAAAAAAATCCCACGACGGACCATCAAGTCCATCGTGGGAATAATCAATCAAAAACTAGGTTTTGATTACTTGGCAGCCATCATTGCGCAAGCCGTGTCGAGCATGCGGCAAGAGAAGCCCCATTCATTGTCGTACCAAGCCGTCACCTTGACCAAGCGCGTACCGGAAACCTTCGTCAACGTGGAGTCGAAGATGGAGGAACAAGCGTCGTGGTTGAAGTCGATGGAGACCAACGGTTCGTCGTTGTAACCCAAAACAGCGGCGTTAGCTTCGCTAGCAGCCTTCATGATGGCGTTGACTTCTTCAACCGTCGTGTCACGACCGGCCATGAACGTCAAGTCACAGAAGGAAACGTTGATCGTCGGCACGCGAACAGCGAAACCGTCCAACTTACCGTTCAATTCCGGCAAAACCTTACCGACAGCAGCGGCAGCACCCGTCTTCGTCGGGATCATGGAGTGCGTAGCGGAACGAGCACGGCGGAGGTCCTTGTGATAAACGTCCGTCACGTTTTGGTCGTTCGTGTAAGCGTGGACCGTCGTCATCAAACCGTTGACAACGCCGAGAGCGTCGTGCAAGGGCTTCACAACCGGAGCCAAGCAGTTCGTCGTGCAGGAAGCGTTGGAAACGACCGTCATGTCAGCCGTCAAAACGTCGTGGTTCACGCCATAGACGACCGTAGCGTCAACTTCCTTACCCGGAGCGGAGATCAAAACCTTCTTAGCACCGCTTTCCAAGTGCGGCAAGCAGGATTCCTTGCTGCGGAAGGCGCCCGTACATTCGAGCACAACGTCCACGCCCAATTCAGCCCACGGCAACTTCTTCGGATCGCGTTCGCAGAAAACGCGCATACGGTCGCCGTTGACGATCATGTACTTTTCGTCGTCGGAGACGACTTCGGTCTTCACGTCAGCGCAGAAGTGACCATGAACCGTATCGTGCTTCAACAAGAAGGCGTTCGTTTCGAGGCTACCCATAGCATTGATAGCGACGATCTCGACATCGTTCCACTTGTCGGATTCATAGCGAGCGCGCAAGATGTTGCGGCCGATACGGCCAAAACCAGTAATTGCAACCTTAATGGTCATTTCGAAAATCCTCTTGAGGTTAGTGTTTGATTAACTTATTGGCAGCTTCAACGATGCGTTCGACCGTGAAACCGAATTTTTCCCAAAGCACGCCGGCCGGAGCGGATTCACCAAACGTGTCGATACCGATCACAGCGCCGTCCTTAACGTACTTATACCACACGGACGTCACACCGGCTTCGATTGCAACCTTCGGAGCATCCGTCAAGATGGCACGCTTTTCTTCACAGCAAAGCGTATCAAAAATATCCACGCACGGCATGGAAACCACACGCGTACCCACGCCTTGAGCTTCGAGCACTTCGCGAGCCTTCACAGCCAACGGCACTTCAGAACCCGTTGCCATCAACACGCATTCGACTTGATCGGCACCCTTGGAGCTTTCGAGCAAGACGTAAGCACCCTTTTCCATGGCGAGCTTGGCGTGAGCGACCACTTCTTCAGCGGAGCGCTTCGTGAATTCGATGTTTTGGCGAGAACCGATGATCACGCTGGGCTTATCGGCAGAATTCACAGCGCTAGCCCATGCCACGATGGCTTCAGCCGTATCGGCCGGACGCCAAACGTTCAAATTCGGAATCAAACGAAGGCTTGCCACGTGTTCGACGGATTGGTGCGTCGGACCGTCTTCACCCAAACCGATGGAGTCGTGCGTGAAGAGGAAGATGGAGCGTTGCTTCATCAAGGCAGCCATACGGATGGCGTTGCGAGAGTAGTCGGAGAACGTCAAGAACGTTGCAGAGAACGGAATGAAGCCGCCGTAGAGTGCCACACCGTTTTGGATGGCGGACATACCGAATTCGCGAACACCGTAGTTCACGTGTCGACCCAAGTACGTATCCGGACGCAAAGCTTCAACGCCCGTCCAGTTCGTCAAGTTAGAACCCGTCAAGTCAGCGGAACCGCCCAACATTTCGGGCAATGCCGGAGCCAATGCGTTCAAAGCCATTTGGCTGGCCTTACGCGTTGCAACGGTTTGTTGAGCTTCGGCAGCGGCTTCAACGGCGGCCTTGACCTTGCAGCAGAAACCTTCCGGAAGCTTACCTTCCAAGCGACGCGTCAATTCAGCATACAATTCCGGATATTGAGCCTTGTAGCCTTCAACCATGGCAGCGTATTGAGCTTCCATTTCAGCACCGGCTGCACGAGCGTCCATCGCAGCGTAGAGTTCTGCCGGGATTTCAAACGGACCCCACGTCCAACCCAATTCTTGGCGCGTCAATGCCAATTCTTCTTCGCCCAAGGCTTCACCGTGGACCTTGCTCGTACCGGCACGGTTCGGGGAACCCTTACCGATCACCGTGCGTGCGATGATCATCGTCGGCTTGTCTTCGCTCTTCTTGGCTTCTGCGATGGCTGAGTCCATGGCGTCGATGTCATGACCGTCGACCGGACCGATCACGTTCCAACCGTAAGATTCGAAGCGCTTGCGCGTATCGTCGGAGAACCAATTGATGACCTTACCGTCAATAGAAATGCCGTTGTCGTCATAGATGGCGATCAACTTGTTCAACTTCCACGTACCGGCCAAAGAGCAAGCTTCGTGGCTCACACCTTCCATCAAGCAACCGTCGCCCAAGAAGCAGTACGTGTAGTTGCTCACCACGTCAAAGCCCGGACGATTGAATTCGGCTGCCAACATCTTCTCTGCCAATGCCATACCGACAGCATTACAGATACCTTGACCCAACGGACCCGTCGTCGTTTCAACGCCCGGCGTGACATCAACTTCCGGGTGACCCGGCGTCTTGCTGTGCCATTGGCGGAAATCCTTCAAGTCTTCGATCGTGAGATCGTAACCCGTCAAGTGCAACAAAGCGTATTGCAACATGGAACCGTGGCCATTACTCAAAATGAAACGGTCGCGACCGGCCCAATGCGGGTTAGCGGGATTGTGACGGAGGTGACGAGTCCAAAGAGCGACGGCAATATCAGCCATGCCCATCGGCATGCCCGGGTGACCGGACTTGGCTTTTTGAACGCCATCCATAGCCAAAGCACGGATTGCGTTGGCCATCAACTGAGGAGTGACAGAGAGAGTCATGATTATTCTCGAGGTTAAACGTCAAAAAACAGGAGGGCCTCTCGCAGCGAGGCGATTTGTTGACCCTAAAACAATTTGATTTTACTTGATTTAGCCAGCTCTAGACCCCGAAAAGCTTGGCTATGAGGACAAATGTTGGTCTATGACAACGTTTTTGCGTAAAAAAGAAAATCCTCGGGAATTCCTTTGAAGAAATTCATCCGAGGACCTTGTAGCGATACGTTTTAGCGCATTGTCTCTTTAGCGATGACGCCCCTCTAAATTAGCGATGATACGAGCCAGATCCAAGTCTTGATCTTGCAACAACACCAGCAAGTGATAGACCAAATCGCTCGCTTCATTGGTGAGTTCCTCACGGTCGCGAACCGTGGCGGCCAACGCCGTCTCCACCCCTTCTTCACCCACTTTCTGAGCGATCCGTTTCGTTCCCTTTTGGTACAAACGGGCTGTATAAGACGTTTCAGGATCGGCTCCCTTGCGTTCGGCTAAAAGCCGTTCCAACTGCCACAAGAAAAGCCATGAGTGCTTAGCTTCGGCAAAGCAACTGTCATTGCCCAAATGACAGGTCGGGCCCACCGGATCGGCTAACAAAAGCAACGTATCGCGATCGCAATCGACGTCGATGTCCACGACGTTTAAGAAATTGCCCGACGTTTCACCCTTGACCCAAAGACGGTTCTTGGAGCGAGAAAAGAAAGTGGCACGACCGGACTTCACCGTCTCATCCAACGCTTCGCGATTCATGTAACCCAACATCAACACTTGACCACTCACAGCGTGCTGAACGATCACAGGCACCAAACCGCCGCCCTTTTCAAAGTCGATCGACTGCAATTTTTCAACGTTTACCATACGCGCACCTCTACCCCTTCGGCTGCCAGATATTGCTTTAACTCTGCGATATTAATGACTTTTTTGTGGAAAACCGATGCCGCCAACGCACCGTCCACATCCGCCACCTTGAACGCATCTCGGAAGTGTTCCATGGCACCCGCACCACCCGAAGCGATCAAGGGCACACGACAAGCTTCGCGCACAAGCTTCAATTGAGTAAGGTCGTAGCCTTGGCGAACCCCGTCTTGATTCATCATGTTCAAAACGATTTCACCGGCACCACGCTTTTGCACTTCTCGCACCCAATCCAGCGTTTCCCATTGCGTCACGCGAGTCGTTTTTTCGTCACCTGTAAACTGATTGACCCAATATTTTCCGGTGGTTTCATCAAACCACGAATCGATCCCGATTACCACACATTGCACACCGAATCGATCGGCCAATCGCGTGATCAACGTCGGATCGCTCAAGGCGGGCGAGTTAATCGAAATCTTGTCGGCACCGTAGGCTAAGATTCGAGCGGCGTCTTCTTCGCTACGAATGCCGCCCGCAACACAAAACGGAATATCGATCACTTTCGCAACCGTTTCGACCCAACGCTTATCCACGACACGACCGTCGGCTGAAGCCGTGATGTCGTAAAACACCAATTCGTCAGCGCCCTCTTCAGCATAACGCTTGGCTAACGAGACGATGTCACCGATGATTTCGTGATTGCGAAATCGCACGCCTTTGACCACTTGACCGTCACGGACGTCCAAACAAGGGATTATTCGTTTTGCCAACATGCGATCGCCTCCCTGACGTTAAATTTTTCTTCCAAAAGGGCTCGCCCGACGATCACACCGGCAACGCCACTCCCCTTCAATTTTTCGATATCACCCAAGTCACCGATGCCACCGGAAGCCTGGAACTGCACATCCGGGTACTTAGCCGCGACTTCTCGATAAAGCGCCACGTTCGAACCGTTCATCATCCCGTCACAACGGATGTCAGTGCATAACACGTGCTTCAAACCGACCGTACGGTAAAAATCGACCAAATCTTCCAAGCGAGCGCCGGACCCTTCTTGCCAACCACTCACGGCC
>JAFNZB010000020.1 GCA_017383055.1 Burkholderiaceae bacterium
GTACTGGCCAATCCGACAGATGCGATCAACATGCCCCAGCCGTGCCACTCAAGCGTACGGGCTGACGGAGTACCTGCAAACCAAACGAGGGCAGCAATGAGGGAAGCACCGGCAAGGCCCGCGAGTTTCGTGTGCAAAACACGGGGGTCCATGCGATGCGCCAAAGACGTGACCCAAAAGAAAACGCCGAAAAGTGCCATCAAACCGACGGCACGAAACGTCATATCAATGGGGGCGGTCTCAAGCATACGGCCTTGCCTCGCAAATCAATCGCGTTAAAGAAGACCCATTTGGCTGGCTTCGTACACGGCCTCTCCTCGAGAGTGCACTTGAAGCTTGCGATAGATCTTCTTGATGTGAGCCGTTACCGTATGGGGCGAAATGGCCAAGATTTCACCGATTTCATTAAAGCTCATGCCCTTGGCGAGCAATTGCAAAATTTCCGTTTCGCGTTGCGAAAGCGGGTTGATTTCCGGCGTTACCTTCGGTGCGGGCGTTGTCCCAACGGAGTGTTTATGAATTGCACGTAAAACGCTGCGAGCCACGGTCGGACTCACGGGTGAGCCACCGGCTAACAACAAGTGGATGCAGTCGACGATGTCCGTAGGGGAGGATTCTTTCAAAATATACCCCGTTCACCGGCTTCGATGGCGCTCACGACATTTAAGTCGTCGGAGACCGCCGTCACGACGATGATTTCTGATTGAGGGTTATTTTGGCTTGCGCGACGAATGACGTCGATGCCTGAGCCATCGGGCAAAAGTAAATCGACTAACAAAACGTCAAACGCAGTCTGCGCGATAAGCATTTCAGCTTCGCGCTTAGTGGAAGCGGCACCCACGACATGCATATTGGGTTGGGCTTCTAAAATTCGTTCCAATCGAAAACGTGTATTGACGTCATCTTCGACGATGACGATTTGGGTTTTGGTATCTGTCATATGTCTCTGGAAGTAGATTCTGTCATTTGTAACACATTTCAGGGTTTTTTTGTAGGGGTTTTCGATGGTATCCCCTTTTTTTTCCAACGTGGAGATGAAAACTGCAAACTGAGGTGGGAAAAACTGCAAAAAATATAACAAGTATCTGTGAATAAACACGAAATTGTTGACTTCGGTGGTAGGATTCGCTATATACATCCGTGTATTCGAAAGAATGAACAATAAAAGAAATTAATAGGGACCTAAAAGGTCCCAAGGGATATTTTTTTCATGAACGAAACTAACATGGTGGCTGCCACCGAAGAAACGACGGTTCCGCAAGTGGATGTCGCACTGGAACCGGTGGTCGACGTCAAGGACCCGAGCAACTATCTCAACCGTGAGATCAGTTGGATCGAATTCAATCGCAAGGTTTTGGAACAAGCCAGCGATTCGAAGGTCCCGCTCTTGGAACGCGTGAAGTTCTTGTCCATTTTCTACAACAACTTGGACGAATTCTTCATGGTGCGTGTGGCCAACATCTGGACGCAAGTTAAGAGCAATGCAGAACCGACAGGCGCAGACTTGACGCCCCCGCGTCGTCAAATGCAAGAGATCCGCCGCAAGGTGTTGGAACTCTTGGAAAAGGCTGAAGACCTTTGGAAGAAGAAGTTGGAAGTGGCTTTGAAGAAGAAGGCCATCGAAGTTACGAGCTATCGCGATTTGTCCGCCAAGAAGAAGGCTATCTTGGATCGCTACTTCGACGAACAAATCTATCCGATCTTGACGCCGCAAGTGATCGACTCCGGTCACCCGTTCCCGCTCATCTCCAACACGAGCTTGAACTTGATCATCGAGTTGCAACGCAATAATGATACGTCCAAGACCTGTCACTACGCTCGTTTGAAGTGCCCGCACACGGTGCCGCGCTTCCTTTACTTGCCCAAGGGCGATGAAGAACTCGACGAAGGTTTGGGTTTCGATCCGAACTATCGCGAAGTCAACGTCGTTTTGATGGAAGACTTGATCACCGAACGTGTTGAAAAGCTCTTCCCGGGCTTCACGGTGACGGCTAGCGGTATCTTCCGTGTGACGCGTAACACCGATGGTGAAATCGAAGAAGACGAAGCCGATGACTTGTTGGCTGCCGTTCGTGACTTCGTTGACCAACGTCGTTTCGGTAACGTGGTTCGTTTGGAAATGGGCCGCGGTATGCCTGTTCGTTTGTCCGAATTCTTGATCCGTCAATTGGAAGTCAAGCCGATTCAAATCTACAAGGAAAAGATCCCGTTGGGCTTCTCCGAATTCATGGGTTTGGGTTGCATCGATCGTCCGAAGTTGCAATACCGTCCGGACCGTACGAACTTGGCTCCGGAATTGAATGGCGAAGTCAACTGCTTCGAAGAAATCGCCAAGAAGGATATCGTGTTGTACCACCCGTACGACCGTTTCCAAGGCGTGCTCACGTTCTTGGATCAAGCTGCTCGTGACCCGAATGTGGTTGCCATCAAGCAAACGCTCTACCGTTGTGGTAACCAATCCCCGGTGGTCCAAAGCTTGTTGGAAGCTCGTCGTCGTGGCAAGCAAGTGACGGCCGTTGTGGAATTGAAGGCTCGTTTCGACGAAGAACGTAACATCAACTGGGCTGAAGAACTCGAACGTGCCGGCGTGAACGTCGTTTACGGTTTCGTCGGTTTGAAGATTCACGCCAAGGTTTGCTTGGTGGTTCGCCGTGAAAAGAAGGGCATCCGTCGTTATGTCCACATCGGTACCGGTAACTACAACGCCTCTAGCGCCAAGATCTACACGGACTTGAGCCTCTTTACGGCAGACGAAGCTATCAACGCTGACGTTACGGACCTCTTTAACGTGATGACGGGTTGCGGCCATATCGAACAATATCGCAAGTTGTTCGTGTCTCCGCACAGCATGCGTCCGAACTTGGTCAAGAAGATCGAGGAAGAAGTCGAATTCCACCGTCAACAAGGCAACGGCCATATCGTCTTGAAGTGCAACCAATTGGTTGACCCGCAAGTCATCGAAGCACTCTATAAGGCTAGCCAAGCCGGTGTTCGTATCGACTGCGTGGTTCGCGGTATCTGCTGCTTGCGTCCGGGTGTGAAGGGCTTGTCCGAAAACATCACGGTGAAGTCCATCGTCGGTCGTTATTTGGAACACGCTCGTATCTACTGGTTCAACCACGGTGGTGATCACAAGATGTACATCGGTAGCGCCGACTTGATGAACCGCAACTTGAGCGGTCGTATCGAAGTCGTGAGCCCGATCGAAAATCCGAAGATCCAAGCTAAGCTCTTCAAGAACATCGTCAAGATGCAATTGGAAGACACGCAACAAACGTGGATCATGAACAGTGACGGTTCTTACACGCGTTACAAGGCTCCGGCCGGCGCGAAGAAGGTTGACGCACAAAACGCTGAAAACCACCACAATCCGCTCTACTAATCACTAGTCGAGCATGACAAAAGGGCTTTGGAAATTCCAAAGCCCTTTTCGTTTGCAAGCCAAATATCATCAATGTTCGTTGAGAACCTCTTGAGATTTCTTTTGACACTTGGATGTAAAGACCGTCACGCCCCCCATTAAAGCACTGACTACGTAGAAAACGGCTCCAGCACCAATCACGGCTCCGGCAGCGCCGAATACGAGCGGCAAAATCGTATGGCAGACATTGATCAACATCGTACGTAAC
>JAFNZB010000021.1 GCA_017383055.1 Burkholderiaceae bacterium
ATCGAACAATACATCGGTCGCACGGGTCGTCAAATGTTCTTGCTTTTCTGCTGGCTCTTTACGTTGCTCGTGATCGCAGTCTTCTGTGACATGGTCGCAGGCACCTTCAACGGCTTTACGAAGACAGGCGCTGAAATCGTTCCGAACGCCGCAGCTGCTTCCATCTCCATGATCTACATGGTCGGCGCCGTCGCTTTCGGTTTGTACTTGAAGTATCGTAAGCCCAGCAACGTCGAACAATTGGGCGTCGGTATCGCTTTGATGGTCGTTATGCTCTGGCTCGGTATCGAAAATCCGATGTATGCTGACACGATCACGTGGCGTTATGTCGTCTTCGCTTACCTCTTTGCTGCCGCTGTGATGCCGATGTGGCTCTTGAAGCAACCGCGTGACTATTTGAGCATGTTCTTGCTCTTGGGCATGATCTTGGGTGGTGTGATCGGTGTGTTCGTAAAAAATCCGTCGATCAATATGCCCGCCTTCGTCGGTTGGAACGTCAAGGGCATGGACCTCTTCCCGATGCTCTTTGTGACGATTGCTTGCGGTGCCGTTTCCGGCTTCCACAGCCTCGTCTCTTCCGGTACGTCTTCCAAGATGGTCGCCAATGAACAAGACTGCCGCTTGGTGGGTTACGGTTCCATGTGTGTGGAAACGGTCTTGGGCGTTGTCGCTTTGATCGTTGTGTGTGCTGCCGCCACCGACGGTGCATTACCCAAGGGTACCCCCTTCCAATTGTTCTCCGGTTCCATCGCCGGTTTCTTGACGGAAATCTTCGGCTTCTCTGCCAACGTGGCCGCTTGCGTGATGACGATGTGCGTCTCAGCCTTGGCTTTGACGAGTGTGGACGCTGTCGCTCGTATCGGTCGTATGAGCTTGCAAGAGCTCTTCATGCCGGCACCCGGTGTTGAAAAGACCGCCGTTCAAAAGTTGTTCACGAACCCCGTGTTCGCAACGGTTTTGACGCTCGGTTTGAGCTATTGCTTGTGCTTGGCCGGTTACATGAACATTTGGCCGCTCTTCGGTTCTGCCAACCAATTGCTCGCTGCATTGGTCTTGACCGCCATGGCCGTGTTCTTGAAGGCTACGGGTCGTAAGGGTTGGATGCTCTACGGTCCGATGACGATCATGTTCTGCGTGACGATGACGGCTATCGGTATGACGGTCTTGAAGATCTTCGGTCGCATGGGTGACGGCACGTTCGTCTTCATGGTCGACGGTTTGCAATTGATCATCGCCGCCGCATTGGTCGCCTTGGCCATCTTGGTGGTCTACCACGCTGTTGTGAAGCTCTCCGCAAAGGATGCTCCGAAAGCGTAAGTTCGCGTGATCCTTAGAAAAAACGGCATCGATTCTCTGTTAGGAATCGGTGCCGTTTTGTTTGAGGTTAACCTTTTACAATTATGTACATTTGTCCAATACACATTCGTAAAACACATCCACTAAAATGAAAATACTACGAATAGCTTTTATTTGTAAGGACACAGCAACATATGAAAAATCTCGCCATTATCGGTTGCGGTGCACTCGGCAAAATCTTAGCCCGTAACCTCTCTCGTGCCGTGCCCAACAGCTACTACATCACCTGCGTGATGGCTAAAACGAAGGCCCATGCCCAAGCGTTGGCTGACGAAATCGACTGCGCCGCCACGACCGATATCGAACAACTCTTAGACTACTCCCCCGATATCGTGGTGGAAATCGCCAGCCACGAAGCCGTCCACCAATACAGTGAACGCATCCTGGAAAGCGGTGCCGATTTGATCATCGTCTCCGTGGGTGCTTTGGCTGAAAATGACTTCAAAGATCATTTGATGGAAGTCGCTCGCGCACACAACCGTAAGATCTATGTCGCCAACGGTGCAATCGGTGGTTTCGACTTGATGCAAACGGTCTCTTTGATGGGTGCCGAAGAAGTCACGATCAATACCTACAAGGAACCCGAAAGCTTAAACGGCGCCCCGTATTTGAAGGGCCAAGTGTTGCCACAAGATCATGAAGAAGTGATTTTCGAAGGCGATGCGAGCGAAGCCATTCGCGGCTTCCCCAACAATGTGAATATTGCCATTGCCACGAGCTTGGCCAGTCGCTTCCCCAAGACCAAAGTGATTATTCACTCTGTGCCGGGTTTGACGGAAAACCGCCACACGATTGATCTCGGGTGCGATCACTTACATGCAACGATCTCCGTTCGCTCGTTCCCCAACCCCGAGCATCCGATCAATAGCGAAGCCACGGCTTTTAGTGTATTGGCCATGTTGCGTAATATCGCCTCGACCATTCACTACTTCTAACGCTTTTATTTAGCGACAAAAATGGCGCCCAAGGGCGCCATTTTTAGTGTAGCTCGATTATTTGTCTTTCTTGTCGAAAATCATCAAGAAAACACAGCAGACGATCAACGGGAGAAGATAATTCAAACCCGGGAAAATCAAACCGTAGTACCAGTGGGATGCATAGCCTGACTGGATGATTTGAAAGATTTCAAAAGCCGTGTGACCGAGACCCACATAGCAGATCACTCGCATGATTTTTTTAATCATGTTGATCGAAGAAGGATTAAATCGCATCTTAAGCTCTCCGTGCGTTGTAAACACCCGGAAGATCCTGGATGTTATTTAAAGTTCTCGTTAAGGCTTCCGTCGAAGAAATTTCGACCTTAAAGCGCATATGAACGTCGCCGCGAACCATTTGTGAACTCATGCCCACAATGGCTTCCTTTTCGCGCATGAAGATTTCGCTGATATCCTTCAAAAGTGACGGCGAATTTTGAGCGATCACCAACACTTCCACCGGATAAACAGCCCCATCGACCTTACCCCAGCTCACTTCGATCAAACGCTCTTGCCCCTTTTCGTCCAAACCGCGAATGTTCGGGCAGTCGGCACGGTGAATCGTCACGCCACGACCGCGGGTTACAAAACCGACGATCTTATCGGGCGGTGCCGGGTGGCAGCAACGAGCCAATTGCGTCAACAAGGAATCCACGCCCACCACGAGCACTTGGCTCTTCGAGTGATCGGCCTTGGACTTCGACATGAAGATTTCGTCACGCTTTTCTTCTTCCAGTTGCGGACGAACGACCTTTTCAACGGCCTTGATGCCGAACTCGTCTTTGCTGGCGCCCACAAACATGTCATCGACCGTTGCGTAGCTTAAACGCTTAGCCAACTCTTCCAACTTGAAGGTGGTTTTACCCAAACGAGCCAAAAATCGCTCGACCAACTCGCGACCTTCGGTCAAGCTTTGCTTTAATGCTTCGGCATTGAACCATTGGCGAACTTTGCTACGAGCACGGTTCGTGGCCACAAAACCCAATTCGGGGTTGAGCCAGTCACGACTCGGCCCGCCCACCTTCGTGGTGACAATTTCAACCGTTTCACCGGTCTTTAATTGATAGTCCAACGGAACCATGACGCCATTGGCTTTCGCACCGCGGCAACGGTGACCGAGTTCGCTGTGTAAGTGATACGCGAAGTCCACGGGCGTTGCGCCATTGGCCATTTCTACCACACGGCCTTGCGGCGTCAAGACGTAAATGTGATCGTCTTCGACCTTGCCCGTCGCTTCGGGCTTCACATCGCTACTCCAAGCCAAGAGCTGGCGCAACCATGCGACCTTTTGATCTTCAGCGCTATCACCCTTGTTGGAATTACCCGCTTCTTTGTAACGCCAGTGAGCAGCCACGCCGAGCTCGTTGTAGTCGTGCATCTCACGCGTGCGGATCTGCACTTCGATCGGACGTTGACGACTATCCAAAATCACCGTGTGAAGCGAACGGTAACCATTGGGCTTCGGATTGGCGATGTAGTCGTCGTATTCACTGCTGACACCCGCAAACGTTGCATGGATGATGGAGAGCACTTCATAGCACTCTTCTAACGTTTGCACGATGATGCGAAGGGCGCGAACGTCAAAAAGTTGATCGAAGCGCAAATGCTTGCGTTCCATCTTCTTGTAGATGGAATAGATGTGCTTGGGGCGACCCGAAACTTCCGCTTGGATACCGCGCTCGGCTAACATCCCACGGATCTTTTCCACAGCATCGCGCATGAATGCCAATCGAGCTTCGCGACTTTCGTCGAGCTGCTTGGCGATTTCCATGTAGACGTCGGGCTTGGTGAAACGCAACGAGAGGTCTTCCAACTCCCACTTCACTTGCCAAATACCCAAACGGTTAGCAAGCGGAGCGTAAAGCGCGAGCGTATCAGCGCCATATTGCATAGCCCCTTCGATATCGTCTTTCTTGAGTGCGTACCAACGAAGCGTCTGCAAGCGGCTGGCCAAACGAAGGATCACCACGCGAAGGTCCTTACACATGGCCAAAACCATCTTGCGCAAGAGCTTGTCTTGGGCTTCCAAGAGCATCTTGTCGGTTTGCTTCGTGATGACTTCGCCCGAGGAGGTGTGGGCTTTGGAATGCAACTCGATCAATTGATGCAATTCCGCCACGAGTCCGGCCACGGTCGGACCGAAATTGGTCGTCAGCCATTCCTGGGGATTGGGAACGCAATCGTAAACTGCAAAAAGATAGGTGGCACTTAACAAATCTTCATCGTCACGAATACTGCGGACGATGTTGGCCATCCCGTCGGCGTGCACGAGGCACAATTCACCTGTGTATAAAACCTTGCCTTCATAGAGCGCTTGCGCTTTTTCACGCGCAAGACGACTATCGGCCTTCTTGATATCCGGCATGTCAGAACACTCCTAAGCCTTTGCTTTTATCCTAAAAACCCAAACAGCTCCCTGATACAGAAGAGAAGTTCACGGGCATAGACAGTGCTAATGATTAACGATACTTATTGTAGCCAAGACACCAATAAAAAGAGCCCCAAAGTGGGGCTCTTGCGTACCTAAATTATGCAACAACTTGTTAGTTTTGCTTACTTTCGGATCAATCCGCCCAAAAGTGCCGCAACCGGGGCTTTACGCTTGGCGGTCGTTTGCGTCGACGCCTTCGCCGTCGACAACGGCTTCGGTGCCGATTGCGTGCGACTTAAAGCCTCGGCACTCGGCTCATAAGGTTGATTGAAGAACGGATCGGTACTAACGGGCGTCACGGGCGGCGGCGTGTAAGTCTTTCGCGGACCACGCGAGGGCGCACGGCGGTGCGGCATCACATCCAAACGAATACGATTGAATTTTTCCTTGATCAAATGCTCAATGGCCGAGACATTCTTGTCATCGGCACCCGCCGTCACCAACATCAAAGCAACGCCCTTGGCACCGGCACGACCCGTACGACCGATACGATGCACATAGTCTTCGGCATTAAAGGGAACGTCAAAGTTGATCACAACCG
>JAFNZB010000005.1 GCA_017383055.1 Burkholderiaceae bacterium
GGCGGCTTGCGAACGTACGATCGAATTGTTTGATCCGAAAGCCAAGAAAGCACCGTTTAAGGAATACATCTTCTTCCTAAATTTGACGGTGGGTAGTTATGGCGGGCTTGAGCACGCCAATAGTACGGCGTTGATTGCATCGTTTGAAGATTTGCCGTTAGCTGATACCGGTAAAGACGAGAAGGGATATCAGTCGTTATTGACTCTGTTTACGCATGAATATTTCCATGCTTGGTGGGTCAAGCGTGTGAAACCCGCGATGTTTGTTCCGTATGACTTGAGTCGTGAAACGTACACGACGCTTTTATGGGTATTTGAAGGCTTTACGAGTTTTTACGATGAAAAACTTGTGCATGAAGCCGGGTTGGTCACAAGCCAAGCATATGTCCGAGCTTTGTCAGAGAGTTTGACTCAGCACATGAGTTGCACGGCACGATTGCGTCAATCGTTGGCCGAGAGTTCATTTGATGCATGGATCAAATACTACAAACCCGATGGAAATCGTCCCAATGCCGTGGTGAGTTATTACGTCAAGGGCGGGCTCGTTGCCATGGCGCTTGATGCACATATTCGTCGAATGAGTAAAAACGAGCGTTCGTTGGACGATGTGCTCCGTTATGCCTATCAACAATTTGTAGAAGCCGGTAGCGACTATGCGGGTTTGGATGAAGACTTTATCGGAGAGTTGATTTGGGAGGCCACGGGAGTGGACGTCACCGATCAGCTCCAAGCTTGGGTCTACGGTTGTGAAGAACCCGATTATGTGCAAGTGTTGAAATCGATGGGATATGGCGCTAAGTATGAAACGCAGTCTTTGGTGCGTTCTCGCTTGGGGGTGAGTGTTCGTGCTGATGGCGTTGAATCGGTTGTGACGCAGGTTTTTGATGCAACGGCTGCGCAGGCAGCTGGCCTTGCGGCAGGCGATCGTTTAGTGGCCTTGGATAACGTACGCGTGGAAGCTTCGAAGTTGGAAAAGATGATCAGTCGTATCCCAGTGGATGAGCCGGTGAGTTTGTACGTTTTCCGCGGTGGTATTTTGTTGCCTTTGGTTGTCACAATGGGAGCGCCTTGTAAAGATAAGATCATTGTCCAAACCAAGAAGAACGGTAAAAAAGGTCGTTGATGGTTAAGCTGAAAAAACGCATCCTGATTTTGATTGCAGCGCACGTGGTGGGATTGACGGGCTTTCGTTACTGGCAAGCCAATGACTATGAATTCTTTCCGCCAACGCCCGAAGAACGTGCTGCTGCGTTAGGTCAGTCTCAATGGGGACTCATTCGCGTTCCTGTTGCCAATCTCAATGCGGACAATCGTTTTTCTGCCAGTGTCGTCACCCAAGCGTTGATGGGCATGCCGATTCGTCTGCTGCAAAAAAACGGTTGGTATGAAGTGCAATTGCCCGATGGGTATACGGGGTGGTTACATGCCTCTCAATTTGTTCGGATGACCGAAGAAGCACTGGGACAATGGAATGCTCGGGAGCATTTGATCGTGACCTCATTGAATGCTCCAGTGACTTCTGTCAATGATGAGACAATCGTGACGACGCTGGTGGCGGGGGCACGAGTGGCCAAAATTCGCGAAAGCGAATCGGTTTATGTCGTTGAATTGCCCGATGGTCGTCAGGGGGAGATTGCCAAAGAGAGCGTGGCAGAGATGGCGGTGTTTCAAGAAGTCGAACGGGTTCGACGGGGACAGGTGGATTTTGGAACAGCTGTCCAAGCAACAGCCGAGCTGCTTTTGGGTCAGAGCTATCAATGGGGTGGAACGAGTGTACAGGCCATGGACTGTTCGGGTTTTATCAAAACGGTGTATGCCCTGCACGATATGATTTTGCCTCGTGATGCCGGTCAACAAGCCTATATCGGTGAACGTTTCTACCGCCTTGAAGAGGCCCAAGCGGGCGATCTTCACTTCTTCGGTTCTGTGGGGAAAGATTATCGAGCTCGGGTGAGTCATGTCGGTCTTTCGGTCGGAGAAGGACGCTTTATTCACGCATTAGGTGACGTGCATCGGGCTAGTTTGATGCCGAAGGACAAGGAGTTCGATGCTTACGAAAAACGGCGTTATCTTTGGTCTGTTCGAATCCGACCGCAATCGGATGATCCATGTTGGCAATCGAGTCGTGAAAACGGTTTTTATCAAACACCACCTCAGCCGCTCAAGGTTTGTCGATTGAAAAAATCGTAGTGAAAAAATAATGGAGACTTGCCAGTCTCCATTATTTTTGCTTGGAAAAGTGTTTCGATTGTTTTGGCTTATGCCGTCAAGCACTGATCGATAAAAGCTTTCAAAGCGCTTGGCGTTTGGACTTCAACAATTCGATCGATCTCTTTGCCGTTACGATAGAAAATCATCGTCGGAATATGGGCAACCTCATACTTCGGACGCAACGTGTCATCTTCGTCGACATTGGTGTGGGTGAAATACACATTTGTGTACTCGTCAGAGAACTTCGCGTAAAACGGAGCTGCACGACGACAATCGATACACCAATCAGCACCAAAATTAAGGATGACAAACGGGTGATTTTCGAGGACTTCGGCAATCTGATCGGGTTTGATTTCATGAACCATCGGAGTTCTCCTTGCGTCACATAGATTGTCTGATAAATCTATTTTACCTCGGTCGCATGTGAGTAGTTGTTAAGGTTGGTTAGCAAAAACACGCACTGAAAGGACGTTTTTTTCGAGAGCGAAAAAAGGTTGTGATTTTATTGACTTAGGTGTTGTTTTTCGTTTTGGATTTATGTAAAATCCCCGTTCCCGTTATGGCTGCCTGTTTTCTCTGTCGGGATTAGTCATAAATGAGGAACGAATTTTTCGGACCCTGTCGCTGGTGCTTGCGGCCTAAGCGGCATTCCACACAAACGTACAACCTTTTGATTATTGTACGTTTTTATTAATAGGTGAATTTACATGAAGACCTTCTCGGCTAAGCCGCTCGAAGTTTCTCGCGAATGGTACGTTGTTGACGCAACCGACAAGATCGTTGGTCGTCTCGCTACTGAAATCGCTCTCCGCCTCCGCGGTAAGCACAAGCCTGAATTTACGCCGCACGTTGATACGGGCGACTACATCGTCGTCATCAACGCTTCCAAGATGAAGATGAGCGGTAACAAGGCTCTCGACAAGCGTTATTTCCGTCACACGGGTTACCCTGGTGGCATCATCGAAACGACGTTTGGCAAGATGCAAGAACGTTTCCCGGGTCGCGCCCTTGAAATCGCTGTTAAGGGTATGCTCCCGAAGGGCCCGTTGGGTTACGCAATGATCAAGAAGTTGAAGATCTATGCTGATGATCAACATCCGCATACGGCTCAACAACCCAAGAACCTCGACATCTAATTAGTAAGGATTCGGCATGATCGGCAATTACAATTACGGCACTGGCCGTCGCAAGAGCTCCGTGGCCCGCGTCTTTATTAAGCGTGGCTCTGGTAAGATCGTTATCAACGGTCGTCCGTTGAACCAATACTTCCACCGTGAAACGGGTGTGATGGTTGTTATGCAACCGTTGCAACTCACGGACAACGTTGAAACGTTTGACGTGATGGTTAACGTCCGTGGTGGCGGTGAAACGGGTCAAGCTGGTGCAGTGCGCCACGGTATCACCCGTGCTTTGATCGACTACGATAACGGCTTGAAGGCACAACTCTCTGCCGCCGGTTTCGTGACGCGTGACGCTCGCGAAGTCGAACGTAAGAAGGTTGGTTTGCGCAAGGCACGTCGTCGTAAGCAATTCTCCAAGCGTTAATACGCAACTCGAGAATTCTTCGAGATCAATCGCAACAAAAGCTCCTCAATTTTGGGGAGCTTTTGTTTTATCCGAAGGTTTCTTGTTCGCGATGTTTTTTGTCGTCTAAAAACTCGTATAATCCATTGTCTAACTCTCAGGGTAGGAAGGATATAAACATGGCCGACAATCAAACCAATTTGGCTCCGGAACCGATTCGTTTCACCGATGCAGCAGTTGCAAAAGTGAAGACGCTTATTGAGGAAGAAGGTAACGATCAATTGAAGTTGCGCGTTTTCGTGCAAGGCGGTGGTTGCTCCGGTTTCCAATACGGTTTTTCTTTCGACGAAAACGAAAATGAAGACGACGCAAAGATGGTCAAAGACGGCGTGACGCTTTTGATCGATGCGTTGAGCTATCAATACTTGGTCGGTGCTGAGATCGATTTCAAGGAAGATTTGACGGGCGCACAATTCGTCATTCGTAACCCGAATGCCGTGACGACGTGCGGTTGCGGATCTTCTTTCTCGGTCTAAACTAAGACCGTTTGCGATCAGTATGCAGGATACAAGGCTCCCAAAATGCGGGGGCCTTTTGCATTGGTGACAGCCGGAAGATTTCCGGCTTTTTTATTGATGAAGCGATAGGCTAACCATGCAAAAGCCATGGCTTCGACTTGCATGGGGTCAACACCCAAATGAGCGGTACTTTCGACTTGTAAGTTACCGGCCAATTCGCGAAGGTCTTGCATGAGAAGGGGATTGAAAACACCGCCACCGCATACAAAAATGGCACGAGTATCGCTTTGAGCTTTCAAAATCGCATCGATAATCGTTTGGGCGGTCAGACGCACAAGCGTGCGCTGTACATCGGCCGGATCAATCTTTGGGTAACCAAAGAGCTCGCAACGAATCCA
>JAFNZB010000022.1 GCA_017383055.1 Burkholderiaceae bacterium
AGAAGACTTAAGCCGTGAAGTGGCTCGCCAAGATCAATTCGCCGTCGAATACAAAGAGGGGCGATTTGATGTCGCTGCCTTTATGGATTTCCACATGGCCATTTTGGCTCGCTTTGCTCGAGTCGATCTCGATCGCTGGATGCAACGCTTTATCCTCGATGTCGTGACCCCCAATGTGACGCCTGCCGCCCAAGCGTTGGTTAAAGAAGTCAAAGACGCCGGTTTTGAGGTGGTGCTTGCCACCGGAACGCAGGCGTTTGTGAGTGGGCCGATCGCGAAGCTTTTCGGGATCAACACGCTTTTGGCAACTCGTCCCGAGGAGGATGAGAACGGTGAAATGACAGGGCGCCATGTTGGCGGCTATTGTTTTTCCGCGCACAAAATCACGCAGATTGAAGGCTTTTTGCAAAAAAAGGGCCTTCGCATGGAAGATTTGCAGGAGATTGTTTTCTATACCGATTCCATGAATGATCTTCCCTTGTTAGAATTCGTCCATTCGGCCAACGGCCGAGTTGTTGCAACCAATCCCGATCCCCAATTAAAAGAACAAGCGCAAAAAAGGGGCTGGTCGATTGTTGAGATTTTCTGAGGATCTCTTTCGGCCCTAAGTTGGGAGCCTGGCGCAACCTAATCTAGAGGTAAAAACATGTTCAAGAACATCATTGATTACACGCGTAATCTTTGGGGTTTCAAAAAAAAGCCGGATATCAAAAAGCCTCGTGTCATCACGCGTGATGAACACGGAATCGATCGTCGTCAAGTCAGCCGTGAGGCGCTTCGTACCTGTGAAAATCTTCAAGCGGCAGGCTTTGAAGCATATGTCGTGGGGGGTGCCGTTCGCGACCTTTTGTTAGGCGTTACGCCCAAGGACTTCGACGTTGTCACCAATGCCACACCTGAGCAAATCAAGCGTTGCCAACGTCGTGCGATCATTATCGGTCGTCGTTTCCGTTTGGTACACGTCATGTTTGGTCGTGAGATCATCGAGTGTTCTACCTTCCGAGCACTTTCGCATGAGGGTGTTCAGAAAGATCGTGCCGGTCGTGTGGTCGACGATAACGTTTTCGGCGAAATGTGGGAAGACGCTGCTCGTCGTGACTTTACGATCAATGCGCTCTATTACGACCCGAGCACGCAAGAGGTCATCGATTATCACAACGGGATGCAAGACATCGAAAATCGTGTCGTTCGCATGATCGGTGATCCGTACGATCGCTATCGCGAAGACCCGGTGCGTATGCTTCGAGCCGTTCGAATCGCATCCAAATTGCATTTCGATGTTGATGAGGCAACGTTGGCTCCGATTGCCAAACAAGCTCATTTATTGGGTAATGTGCCCGAGGCTCGTTTGTTTGATGAAGCCATGAAGCTGCTCACGTGTGGGGAAGCTTGTTTGTGTATGGAAAAGCTTCGTCAATTGCACTTGGATCGCAATGTATTGCCGTTGTTGGATGTGGCTTTGAAGGAGCCCAACGGTGAAAAATTCTTGAATCACGCAATGAAGCGTACCGATGAGCGTATCGGTATGGGCAAGAAGGTGTCGCCCTCGTTCTTGTTTGCAACGCTTTTATGGCCTTTGACCCATCGTCAATTTGAAGAGCGGTTGGCTCGCGGAGAGGGTCAGATGATGGCGATGATTGAAGCGGCTCGTAGCGTGTTGAAAAAACAAGGTGAGCGCTTGGCAATTCAAAATCGTTACGTTGAGGACATCCAAACGATTTGGTTGTTGCAGTTGAAGTTGTTGCGCCGTTCAAGCAAGGCTGCACTCGGTTTGTTGAATATTCCGAAATTCCGAGCCGGTTACGACTTCATGCTTTTGCGCAGTCAATTAGGTTTTGTCGATGCTGAAATCGTTGATTGGTGGACGAAATTCCAAGAGGTTGGTGAAGAGGCTCGTTTGGAAATGATTCGTCTTGAGGCCGAGAAGAATCAGCAAGCTCGTAAATCTCGTCGCGGCGAGCCGAAAAAGCCGAGTAAAGCACAGATCAAAAAACAATTGATGAAAGAAGCTGATTCTTGGCAGGAAGTGCGCGATATCGAAAATTTCGTCGATCATGAGTTTGATGAGGATGTGCCGTTTGCTTTGATCGAAACGAAGCCCGCCGATAAACCCAAGCGCCGTCGCCGCTCTTCTTGGAAGGGTCGTCGACGTGTTGCTCGTCAAGCACAAGAAGGGAGCAATCAATGACCGTAGCGTACGTAGCGTTGGGTGCGAATTTGGGGGATCCGTTAAAGGCATTGCCCGAAGTCATTGAGGTCATCAACGCTGTTGAGGGGATTGCAGTGACGGGCCGATCGCGTTTTTATAGCACGGCACCGATCGATTCGAGCGGTCCTGATTACACCAATGCGGTGATTCGTATTGAAACGTGTATCGATCCGGAATCCCTATTACAAATGCTTTTGGCGATTGAAAAGGATTTCGGTCGTAAGCGTCCGGTAGGGATTCATAATGCCCCTCGCACGATGGATTTGGATCTCTTACTTTACGGCGATGTGGAAATGGCTAGTGAAACTTTGATTCTTCCGCATCCGCGCATGCACGAGCGTGCGTTCGTATTAGTGCCGATGGCCGACATCGATGAGATGGTTGAAATTCCCCATAAGGGTCGAGTTCAAGATTTGTTGCCGACGGTAGCCGATCAAATGATCCGCCCGTTGGCCGAGGAGTAAAACGTGTTTTCTTGGTTTACGCAATTGCCGGTGATCGTTCAGACCATTATTTTGCTGTCGATCTCCAATACGGTGATGTTGTGTGCTTGGTACGGTCACTTGAAGATTGGTGGTCCGCGTACTTGGATCATGACGGTTGTGATCAGTTGGGGTATCGCCTTTTTTGAATACCTCTTTATGATTCCGGCCAATCGCATTGGTTACACCGCTTTGAGTGTGGCTCAGCTCAAAATTTTGCAAGAAGTGCTTTCCTTGACCATTTTTGTGCCGTTTATGGTGCTTTTTATGAAGGAACCTTTGCGATTAAATTATCTTTGGGCTGCACTTTGTATGGTAGGTGCGGTATACTTCATCTTCAAGCGTTAAATTTTTTTCAAAAAAGATTTGACACAAGAGTTTAGTTGCGTATAATTCTCCTTCTCACACAAGAGAACGCGCGGCTAGCTCAGCGGTAGAGCACTGCCTTCACACGGCAGGGGTCACAGGTTCGAACCCTGTGCCGCGCACCACAATTCGAAATGCCCGGGTGGCGGAATGGTAGACGCAGTGGATTCAAAATCCACCGGTGATGAGCCGTGAGAGTTCGAGTCTCTCCCCGGGCACCAAGATTTCTGGTGCAGGTGTTCGATGTGGAAATAAAAATTTGGTTGTGCCCGGGTGGCGGAATGGTAGACGCAGTGGATTCAAAATCCACCGGTGATGAGCCGTGAGAGTTCGAGTCTCTCCCCGGGCACCAAATGATCCTGACG
>JAFNZB010000023.1 GCA_017383055.1 Burkholderiaceae bacterium
CGTGGACTACTTGTCGCTTATGGGCGATAACGTTGATAACGTTCCGGGTATCTATAAATGCGGCCCCAAGACGGCTGCCAAGTGGATCAACGATTACGATACGTTGGAAAACTTGATCGAACATGCCACGGAAATCAAAGGTAAGGCCGGTGAATACCTTCGTGAAGGTATGGACTTTTTACCCACAGCCAAGTCGTTGGTGACGATTAAGTGCGATGCCGATTGGAGCGAGTGGTTGGCTGATGACGTCGCTTCTTTGAACTTCAAGGATGAAGACAATGCGTTCTTGACGGAGTTCTACGCTCGTTGGGAAATGCAACAAAGTAAGCGTAAGGCCAAAGCGAAAGTTGCCGAGGTCAAGAAGGTTGAACTTCCTGCCGACACGGCGACGCTCGACTTATTTGCTTCCATTCCGCAAATCGATGAAAGTCAGGAACAGGCAGCGCCAGAATTGACGGTCGAAATCGTCTCCGATCGTGCTCAGTTAGAAGCCTTGGCTGCGAAGTTACTCCGTCATGATCGCCCTATGGCCTTGATGCCTTGGGCCGATGCTTGTGAAGGCGTTCGCGGTCAATTGACGGGCTTGGGTGTCGGTTTGGATGAGACCGCTTACTATTTGCCCCTTTCGCATGAAAATGGGGTCAACTTTCCGTTAGATCATGTGCGTGAGACGTTGGGTGAGTGGTTTGCATCGGACGCGAAGAAAGTGACAGCCGATGCGAAATGGCTTCGTCATCTTTTTGCCAATGTCGAGATCGATTTGAATGCCACGCTCGATGACGTGACGCTTTTGAGCTACGTGATCGAAGCACATATGAAGCATGAAGTCGAGAATTTGGCCGCCCGTTGGTTAAAGCTTGATGTGCCGATGCGCGAAGACATCGTCGGCAAGGGCGTGAAGGCACTTAAGGCACCTCAGGCTGAAGTACAAAAAGTGGCCGAATACATCGCGGCGCTCTCTCAAGCCGTATTGCAATTAAACGATGCAATGCAAGCGCGATTGGATAGCGATGAGAAATTGCGTGGTATTTATAACGACGTGGAACGACCGACCCAAAACGTTCTTTTGGTCATGGAGCGGAACGGTGTGTTGGTTGACTCGATGCGTTTGAGCGCTCAAAGCGATGCATTGGGTGATGAGATTGTGATGCTTGAAGAGCAGGCTTACTCTTTGGCAGGCGAGCGCTTTAATTTGGCAAGCCCCAAGCAACTCTCCGATGTGCTTTTCAATCGCATGGGGATCCCGGTGCCGGCCAAGACCAAAAAGACAGCCTCGGGCGGTTACAGTACGAGTGAAGACGTGTTGCAACAATTGGCGCTCGACTTTCCGTTGCCGAAGCTTATTTTGGAATTCCGTCGCTTAAGCAAGTTAAAGAGTACCTATACCGACAAGCTTCCGTTGATGGTCAATGGTCGTACCGGTCGTGTGCACACGACTTTCGGGCAAACGACGGCCGTGACGGGGCGCTTGGCTTCGAGCGATCCCAATTTACAAAACATTCCGGTGCGCACGAAAGAAGGCCGCCAAGTGCGTGAAGCGTTCGTCGCCGATTGTGGCAAAGTGATTGTCTCAGCCGACTATTCGCAAATCGAACTTCGCATCATGGCACACCTTTCCCAAGATGCCGGTCTATTGAATGCCTTTAAGCTCGGTTTGGATATTCACCGCGCAACGGCAGCCGAAGTGTTCGGTGTGGAATTGGATCAAGTCACGTCCGATCAGCGTCGCACCGCTAAGGTGATCAATTTCGGGTTGATCTACGGGATGAGTGCTTTCGGTTTGGCTCAGAATTTGGGGATTGAGCCCTCGGCTGCTCGTAGTTACATCGAGCGTTACTTTGCTCGTTATCCCGGCGTGAAGGCTTATATGGAAGCTACGCGTGAAAAAGCTCATGCACAAGGCTTTGTGGAAACGGCTTTCGGTCGTCGACTTTGGTTGCCCGACATCACGAGTTCCAAGGCGCCGGTGCGAGCTGGTGCTGAGCGTGCGGCGATCAATGCACCGATGCAAGGCACCGCTGCCGATTTGATCAAACTGGCGATGATTCGTGTTCAGGCTTGGCTTGAAGAGAAAAAGATGAAGAGTCTTTTAGTGCTTCAGGTGCATGACGAATTGGTGCTTGAGGTGCCTGAAGACGAAGTTGAGATCGTTAAAGCAACGTTGCCCACGCTCATGCAAGAGGTCGCGCAATTGTCCGTGCCTTTGTTGGCTGAGGTTGGCAGTGGCGACAGTTGGGAATCGGCTCACTAAGGCATTGGGTCAGTCAAAAACAAAACAGGCATCTTTGTGCAAAAAAGCAAAGATGCCTGTTTGGTATTTAGAAAACGGTTATTGGCAAGCGCCGGCTTTTTCCGGACGGTAACGAGCTAAGAGTTCTCCACGCTCATTCCAGATCATCAACTCGCCCTTCATGGTGGTCAAATAACGAGCGTCAGC
>JAFNZB010000024.1 GCA_017383055.1 Burkholderiaceae bacterium
AAATTGAAGCCGAAAACACCTGAAGCACTGATGAGTGTGAGTGGTGTGGGGGAGAAAAAGTTTGAGCGTTATGCGGATGCGATTTTCTCTATGGTTGCTGAGTACTGACAAAAATCGCCGAGGTTGACCTCGGCGATTTGTTTTAGGCGCGATTGATT
Organism: Burkholderiaceae bacterium; assembly: GCA_017383055.1. Taxonomy (GTDB): domain Bacteria; phylum Pseudomonadota; class Gammaproteobacteria; order Burkholderiales; family Burkholderiaceae_F; genus Aphodousia. The sequence continues at coordinate 159 of JAFNZB010000024.1, forward strand.
TCGTTGTTGCGCGGCTTTTGCTTACGCTTGCCGAAAACCTTGTCAAAGACGCAGTTGGGAAGCATACGAAGGAGTTTACTGACAATGCCCATTTGCCAAGGGACCGTGGAGTACGTCTTCTTGGCCATAATGTTACGAACAGCAGCCTGTGCAAATTCGTCAGCGGTTACCAAGAAGGGCATCGGGTAGGGGTTAACGTCGGTCAGCGGGGTCTTAACGAAACCTGGGCTGACCGTCAAAACATCGATGCCGTGTTTTTTCATTTCCACACGAAGGCTTTCGCAGTAGGTGATAACGGCAGACTTGCTGGAGCAATAAGCGTCGGTTCCAGGCATGCCACGAATGCCAGCAACGCTACCGATGCCGACCAACGTACCGCGCTTGCGTTCCATCATCGGTTCGATGAAAGCATGGAAGGTGCTTGCCATCGCAAACACGTTAGTCTTGTAGACCTTTTCCATCACTTCCAAGTCTTCATAAAATTGTGTCTTCACGCCCACGCTGATGCCGGCGTTGGCAATGGCGATATCCGTGCCGCCCACGACCTTGTCGAATTCGCGTGCGCATGCAATCAATGCGTCACGATCGGTGACGTCACAAACGTAAGCATGGTGACGTTCCGGATTGGGAAGCGTTGCGATCAACTCTTCTAAGTTTTCCTTGCGACGAGCCATCAAGCCAAGCGTAGCGCCGCGGCGAGCGAATTCGCGAGCCAACGCGGCACCGATGCCGCTCGAAGCGCCTGTGATGAATACATTCATACTCATGATCAAAACAGTCCTTTTTTAGAAGGGCAATTCTAACGACGGTTCAACGGATCGCAAAGCGTCTCCAAAGCGCGTCTTGATGCGTTCAAGGGCTTCGGGCGTGTCACCTTCCAAGCGCAACACAACGACCGGCGTCGTGTTGGAGGAGCGAGCCAACGCAAAACCGTCTTCCCATTCCACACGGATGCCGTCGATCGTGATGACATCCTTGGCGTCGTCGAATTTCAATTCTTGTTGCAAACGAGCGATAAATCGCTTGTTTTCGCCTTCAGCCATGGCGATGTTGAGTTCCGGGGTATTAACGGCCGTGGGTAAGGCTTCCAAAACGGCAGAAGGATCTTCGTGGCGAGAAAGAATCTCAAGGATTCGAGCGCCGGCATACAAGCCATCGTCAAAGCCCGGCCAGCGAACGTCGTTGAAGAACAAATGACCGGACATTTCGCCAGCAAACGGGGCGCCCGTTTCCTTCAACTTGGCCTTTACCAAAGAGTGGCCCGTGCAGCAGATGGTCGGGATGCCGCCATGCTCTTGAATCCAAGGTACCAAACGACGCGTGCACTTGACGTCGTAGATGATTTGCTTGCCCGGATGGCGAGAGAGAATGTCTGCGGCAAAAAGCATCATTTGGCGATCGGGGAAAATCACCTGACCGCTCTTGGTGACAACGCCTAAACGGTCACCGTCACCGTCAAAAGCCAAACCGACTTCGACGTCCGTAGTCTTTACGGTTTCAATTAAATCTTGCAAGTTAGCAAGCTTGGAGGGATCGGGGTGGTGATTCGGGAAATGGCCGTCAACATCAGCGTACAAAGCCGTGACTTCGCAACCCAATCGTTTGAACATTTCGACAGCGATCGGGCCCGTGACGCCGTTACCGCAGTCGATGGCGATTTTCATCGGACGGGCAAGCTTTACGTCGCCCGTGACCTTTTCAAGGTAAGGTGTTACAACGTCGATTACTTCGATCGTACCAGCGACTTCTGCCGGGGCGATGCCTTCCAAGATGCGTTCACGCAAAGCCTTGATGCCGTCGCCGTGGAGCGTTTCCTTCGCCATCATCATCTTCAAACCGTTGTATTCGGGCGGATTGTGGCTGCCCGTGACGGCAACGCCGGAGCCGCATTCGGTCAAGAACGTTGCAAAGTACAGAACCGGCGTCGGAACCATGCCGAGGGACTTGACGTCGATGCCCATGCTGACGATACCCTTCATCAAGGCGTCGGCCAATTTCGGACCGGAAAGTCGACCGTCGCGGCCGACACAAAGCGTCTTGACTTGATTTTGTTGAGCCAACTGACCCAAGGCTTGACCGACGGCGTATGCCACGTCGACTGTCAAGGTCTTGTCCACGATGCCGCGGATGTCATAGGCTTTGAAAATGGATGCATCCAATTGCATAGCAAATCCCTTTGGTGTTCTTGCGTAAAAATCGTTCGATGTTCAATAAAGAAACAACATAACCCCCTGTCAACTTTTTAGTTTAGTTAACACGAAGCATTCAATAAACTTTCGGAGTCAAAAAGACTCACTACAATCTGATAATTTTAAACCCGGTGACGTACCTTGTGAAGTGAATCAGTGTGTATGGGGTGATTCGTAGGGAAATCGATGAAAAGGAAATGGCGCACTCTTTAAGAAGTGCGCCATTTATTTGGACAGAACCGTTTTTAGTGCTTGACGACCATGGCGGCAAAGCCATTGTTGGTCAAGCGTTGTTGAAGCTCGTTGGCTTCCTTGGCGGTATCGAACGGACCAAGGATCACTCGGTACAGCGTAACGCCGGCATCGGAGCTTTTAACCACATCGGCTTCCAATGCAATGAAGGCCAAATCCGTTCGGATGCGTTCGGCATCCTTTTGGGAACGGAATGCACCGGCTTGGATCGTATAAGAGCCGGGCACGTGTTGCGTTGCATCTTCTGCGGGCGTTTCTTCTGCTTGACGGTTTTCCGTCGGGGCTTCGACTGTCGCTACGGCAGACTGCGGTTCATTAACGGGCGTACCTTGCGTGTCCTTAGCATAAAGCTTTTGATTGGGATCTACGCCGTCAAGCGCAGAAGCATCGACGGGCTTGGCTAAGTGTTGCACCTTTTCGACAAAAGGAATCGGAGCCTTTGTAATAAACAAGGCAGTCGCGGCGGAAACCGCGAAACCGATTACCATCCCGATAATGATGCCGACGAGCATCGGGTGAGAACGCTTAGAAGCATATTGAGCCATGTTGCCAGTTCCTTACATCTTGGTCGGAGCGGAGATGCCCAACAAAGCAAAACCGTTACGAAGCACTTGTCGGGTTGCTAACAACAATGCCAAACGTGCATTGCGTTCAGCTTCGTTATCCACGAGGATGCGTTGTGCATTGTAGAAAGCGTGGAAATCTGCAGCCAAGTCCTTCAAATAGAAGCAAAGCGTGTGCGGAGCAAATTCCTTCGTGGCAACCGTTAACGTCTTACCAAATTCGCTTAAGCGGTTCATCAGTGCTTCGGCGCTCTTATCGGTCAAGCTAGAAAGGTCCATTGCTGCGGCTTGCTCATTGCTCGGGACGGCAAAACCCTTTTCTTGGGCCTGTGCGAGCACGGAGCAGATACGAGCATGTGCGTATTGCAAGTAGTAGACCGGGTTTTCGTCGGATTGAGACAAGGCTAAGTCGATGTCAAAGACGAATTCGCTGTCGGCCTTGCGGCTCACCAAGAAGAAGCGAGCAGCATCTTTGCCTACCCAGTTAACTAAGTCACGCAACGTGACATAGGTACCGGAGCGCTTGCTCATTTTCACTTCTTGACCGTCACGAATCACCTTAAGCATCTTGTGCAAGACGTAGTCGGGGAAAAGTCCCGGGACTTGCATGCCCAATTGCTTGGCTGCGGCTTGGAAGCCGATTCGAACGCGAGCGATCGTGCCGTGGTGGTCGGAGCCCTGAATGTTGATCGCTTTGGTAAAGCCGCGATCGAACTTGGCCAAGTGATAGGCAACGTCCGGAACGAAGTACGTAAACGTACCGTCGGTCTTACGCATCACGCGGTCCTTGTCGTCAATGATGCCGGGGAATTCAGTTGTCTTTAACCACAAAGCGCCTTCGCTTTCGTACGTTTGGCCGGAAGCGATCATAGCGTCAACAGCTCGTTTGACCAAATTGTTGCTATAGAGGGAGCTTTCCAAGTAGAAGTTGTCGAAAGAGACACCCAATGCTCGCAAATCGCTATCTTGTTCGTTTTGCAAGTATGCAACGGAGAAAGCGCGGAGGTTGGCTTCATCTGCAATATCGCCCGATGCCGTGACTACTTCACCGGAACGGGTCGTGATGCTCTTCTTGTCCAAGAAGTCACGAGCGATGTCGATCACGTAAAGGCCTTGATAGCCGTTTTCCGGGAATTCAATCGTTTCGCCTTGGAGTTCACGGGCGCGCAACAAAACGGACGTTGTCAACGTTTGAATTTGAACGCCGGCGTCGTTGTAATAGAACTCACGACAAACGTTCCAACCTTGCGTACGCATAAGGTTGGAAAGTACGTCACCCAATGCGCCTTGACGAGCATGGCCCAAATGCAACGGACCGGTCGGGTTAGCAGAGACGTATTCGATCAAGATGTTTTCGCCGGCATGCGTCGTGTTCAAGCCGAACTTTTCACCTTGTGTGAGAACTTGACGAACAACGGCTTGCTTAGCGTCTGCTGCCAAGCGCATATTGATGAAGCCCGGGCCTGCGATTTCAAATGCGGAAATGATGGCCTTCGTTTCAGGGATGGCTTCTAAAGCGGCAATCAATTGCGTGGCGATTTCTCGCGGATTCTTCTTCAATTGACGAGCCGATTGCATGGCGACATTACAAGCCAAGTCACCGTGAGCGGCAACTTTGGGGCGTTCGAGAATCACAGGAACGTTTTCAACGCCAAGCGTAGCCAAGGCTTTGATAAACAAAGCCTCAATGACAGTTTTTTGGTCGGACATGTTGTTTGTTATCCGTAAATGACAAAGTAAAAGCGCACAAACCACCCTGTCCGTCAAGGAGCAATCCCTAACGGATTTGGGTGGGGTCTAACCGCTCAGACGCGAGCGATCAAATCTCTCCGCGAGAGATTTGGGCGAAGGCGGAGTGGTTATGAATGGATTCGAAGTTTTCGGCTTCGATCCGATAAGCGATGATGCGTTCATCTCCGTTGACGGCAACTGCGACATCTCGAATGAGATCTTCGACAAACTTCGGATTGTCGTAGGCATGCTCGGTGACGTACTTTTCGTCAACGCGCTTTAAGCCGCTCCACAATTCGCAAGAGGCACTTTCTTCGGCATAACGAATTTGTTGTTCAAGCGGCAATTCGCCTTGAATCTTAGCCAAGATACGGATGTGCGAACGTTGGTTGTGAGCGCCGTATTTGGAGATTTCCTTGCTACAGGGGCAAAGACTCGTTACCGGGACCGTGACCGTTTGTTCAACCCAACTTTGACCGTTTTTATGTTCAACACGGAGATGGACCTGATAGTTCATCAAGCTTTCGAGACCGGATACCGGGGCCTTCTTCTTGGCAAAGAACGGAAAGTCAAAATCGATTCGACCTTCGCGAGCTTCGAGCGTTTCGAGCATCTTTTCCATTAAGCTCATCAAGCTGGATGCACATAACGGTTCTTGGTGTTTTTCCAAAAGTCCCAAGAAACGGGACATGTGTGTGCCTTTTTGTTGAGCCGGAAGCGCCACGTACATACCGACGGTGGCGACAGAGTGTTGAATGCCGGATGTGCTTTGAACATCGACGGGCACCGTCACTCCTCGAACGCCAACGTATTCGATCGGGATGTTTCGCGGATCTGCACTTGACTGGATATCAGGAAGCAAATGAGTTTGATTTAATGTTTTCATAGATGGCGTAATTTTCGCTAAAAAAGCAAAAATTTGCGAACGATTCGACCTAAAAAAATAAAAAAAACTCGACCCGCCATTCAAATTTGTATCCAAGTGTTTTCAAAATGGTGTTTTGATAGTGAAGAAAGTGGCTTTGGAAAAGGACTTAACCATTTGATTGATAATAGGAATCAAATAACTAAAAAGAGAAAATTTTTTGATACGTTTTGGTGGACAAAGTTGTAAATCTGCGATTTAATAAAGCTATAGCAAGATAACAGACTCTCTATTAAGGAATATAAGCCGATGGCTCTTTATATTTACCGCAGCGGTGGCGGAAGTCCCAATCCCGGTCCGCAAAATCCGTTGGTTCGCTTTTTGATCAGTGCCGCCGTTTTGGCTTGTGTGATTGGCGTTGGTATTTTGTTGTTGCCAATTTTTGGCGTAATCGCATTGGTAATTTTGGGGTTGATAGCATTTTTGATTGTTGGCGGTCTTATCTATCGTTGGATTTATGGCGACCCAATTGCCAATGCGTTGAAAAAAGCTCAAGAGCAAGCTCAGGGCATGCGTGTTAATCCGGAATTTAAGACGAGCGCTAATGCAGGTGCGCAAAAAACGCAAACGTGGAAGCGTCCGCAAAATGCGGATATTGAAGATGCCGTAATCGTGGAAGAAAAACGGCATCAACAATAACGTTAAACATCTGTTTACAGAAGGGGCGAGAGCAAGTAACTCGCCCCTTCTTTCATTCGCACGAGAAGGGGGCGATGATACCAACGTACCAGACTGATCGGTCTCGATTGCATACGGTAGTCATCATGCATTTTGTTGATCTTGGTACAGAACTCCTTGTCTAAAACCAAGAGCATCAATTCGTAATTGATGTGCATGCTTCGCATGTCCATGTTGACTGTACCAAAAAGAGAGATTTCGTTATCGACCAAAAGGCTTTTGGTATGCAAGACACCATTTTGGAAGAAAAAAATACGAACGCCCGCTTGGAGTAAATCGTCAAAATAGCGATGAGAGGCGTATGTGACGAGTTTTGAGTCGCTTTTTTCCGGAATGATCAACTGTACGTCGACGCCTCGTACTGCGGCATTCTGCAGTGCAAGCACCAAGGCTTCGGAGGGAACGAAGTATGGAGTGACAATGTGAATGCTCTTTTTGGCTTGGTAAATCGCCTCCAGCATGATGCGCATATTGGCATCAGTGCTCGTGCCAGGCCCAGAGGGGACCAGCATGACGTTGGCTCGATCGGATGCGTCGTAAGGCGGTTTGTTGAACTTGTAAGGCGGAATTGGATTTTTGTCGTTATTGACGTTCCAATCGAAGGTGAAAAGGTGGTGGAGGCTCTTAACAATTTCGCCTTTGGCTCGTACCATCGCGTCAACCCATTGCCCGACGTTTTCATCACGTTTAAAAAAGAGAGGATCGGCAACGTTCATGCTACCGCTATAACCGATTTCATGGTCGATGACGATGATTTTTCTGTGAAGGCGAATGTCGGCACGTGCAAAAAGGGCACTGAAGAAGGAAACTTCGAGCGCGCACTGCAGAACGATTCCTGCTTGT
>JAFNZB010000025.1 GCA_017383055.1 Burkholderiaceae bacterium
AAATGCAAATACCTAGTTTAGGTTAGTACGAAAATTTCTCAAACTTTTCAATGGTTTGATTTTTGAAAATTTTTATTTTCGTTTAATATCAATGACTTACAAAAACATCACCCCTCAGACTGTAAATTCATATTTCTTTTTTTGATTTAAAGCCAACTAATCAAAAATACCTAAGCAAACGCAATTTCCGATTTTCTAAAATCAGCCCGTTGCTCACAAAGCACCCCCCAATGCCCAATGAGAGGATCCGGGGAAAAAACAAATTACTAGGAGAATTCCCATGAACATGAAGAAGACGCTTTTGGCTACGGCTTTGGTTGCCGCTAGCTCTGCCGCTTTGGCATTGCCGAACATCGAAGTGCTCGCTACGGGCGGTACGATCGCCGGTGCCGGTCAATCCGCTACGGGTACGGCTTACACGTCCGCTAAGGTCTCTGTGAACCACTTGGTCGCTGCTGTTCCGGCTTTGGCTAACATCGCCAACATCACGCCGAAGCAAGTCGTTCAAATCGGTTCTCAAGACATGACCGACGACGTTTGGTTGAAGCTCGTCAAGACGATCAACCAAGACTGTAAGAAGTACGACGGTTTCGTGGTGACGCACGGTACCGACACGATGGAAGAAACGTCCTACTTCGTTCACTTGGCTGCCAAGTGCAACAAGCCGATCGTGTTCGTGGGCGCAATGCTCCCGTCTACGGGTCTTTCTGCTGACGGTCCGAAGAACCTCTACAACGCCGTGGTCGTCGCTAGCGACAAGGGCGCACAAGGTAAGGGCGTTTTGGTTGCCATGGACGACAAGGTCATCGGTGCTCGTGACGTGATCAAGCACAACACGACGATGGTCGAAACGTTCCAAGGTGCTAACTTCGGCACGATGGGCGCTATTTTCAACTCCAAGGTCCACTGGGCTAACACGCCGGTTCAAAAGCACACGGTTGACACGGAATTCGACGTCTCCAAGCTCGAAAGCTTGCCGAAGGTCGGTATCGTCTACAACTACGCTAACGTCCCGGTCGAACCGCTCCAAGCTCTCTTGAAGGCTGGTTACAAGGGTATCGTGACGGCCGGTGTCGGTAACGGTAACATCCACAAGAACCTCTTCCCGACGCTTGAAAAGGCTGTGAAGGACGGCGTTGCTGTGGTTCGTTCCTCCCGCGTTGCTACGGGTTCCGCTACGAAGGACGGCGAAATCAATGACGCTCAATACGGTTTCGTGGCCGGTCAATTCTTGAATCCGCAAAAGGCTCGCGTGCTCTTGCAATTGGCTTTGACGAAGACGTCCGATCCGAAGAAGATCCAAGAATACTTCGACAAGTACTAATCCGAACGACACTAACTTAATCGTTAGTTGATGTTCTGCCCCGATGAGCGATCATCGGGGTTTTGTTTTGACTATCACTTTGTAGCATACGAATTTTTATCGTGATATATTTTATTAAATTGATTCTTTCTCAAAATACAATCATGGACAAATCGGATGTCAAAGAGGTCATCGTTGAGATGGCGGAAAATGCGTATGCAATGGGCAAAATTTCACTTCCTGAATACCAAAAGATTTTGGAAGGTTGTGGCAGAACGCTCAAACCAGAAATCAGCGCAGAAGAATTCGTAGCTATCCGCAAAAAATGTCATTTATCACAAGCCGCTTTGGGTCTGAAAATCGGAGCCTCGGTTGCTGCCATTACGAAATGGGAAACTGGCAAACAAAAAGTCCAAGGCCCGGTCGCCGTTTTAATGAAAGTGATCGATCAACACGGTTTAGAAATTATTTCCTAATATAAAACCGAATCCATCAAGGGGACATTCTTAACGATTTCCCCTTCTTTTTTCATTTTCAGATTCATCTTCGTTGACATCCTCCCTCGTTTAAAAACGAAGGATTCCTACCGTGCTCAGTTGCTACTGAAGTAGCAATTGAGTCACCTCAGTGGGTTCTTGCTG
>JAFNZB010000026.1 GCA_017383055.1 Burkholderiaceae bacterium
GGTTTTTGAGGATAGAGATCGCGATCGACCATCGCTGCCACGACACTATCGGACCACACGTTCAAAGTCGTTTCGATCATATCGATCACCGCAAAAATCGGAAGGATCACCCCCATCAAAAGAATGGGGACGTTCATGCTGGCCAAAAGACTCGCCGACAAAAAGAAGCAACCCATCGGCACACCGGCGTTACCGATCGCTGCGACGGTCGCAATACCGATCCAAGTCACCAATGTCATCGCCGTGATTTCAGCGCCAGCGTTTTGCATCAGATAAATCACCGTCACCAAAATGAATGCGGCACAACCGTTCATATTGATGGTCGTACACATCGGCAATACAAAACGAGACACTTGCGGTCGAACATTCAAATTTTGCTCGGCACAATTCATCGTCACGGGTAAAGTCCCTGCCGACGATTTGGAGAAAAAGGCCACCATCAATGCTGGAAACATACCGCGTGCCACCTTGATGGGATTGAGACCACGAAGTAAGAGAAAGAGCGGCAAAATGACCAACATTTGAACGAAATTAGCCGAAAGGATCGTTGCAAAATAAGCGCCTAAACCACCGATCTCTACCCCTGCCCGCATCTCAAGCACGAGTTCTGTGATAAAGCCAAAAATCCCGACGGGCAACACGGCAATCAACCACTTCACCAAAATGAAAAGCACTTCTTGAGCGCCACCAAAAAATGCCATCAACACTTCTTGATGACGACTACCACGGGGCAATTTAGCGATTGCTAAACCGATGGCTGCCGACACCAGTAACACCGACAACACATTGGCTGACAAGAACGGCGCGATGAAATTGTCCGGAATCACCGATTCCACATAGTGAAGGTAGGAATGTTCCGTTGCATTCGTGACCGTGGGTTCGCTGGCTGCCGCCACATTACTCGGAGCGATCAACACGTACAAAAGAGCCGCCACAGCCGCCGCTAAAACGGTCGTAAAAATCGTGTAAAACAGCGTCCGTGTGAAAATACGGCCCGAATCACTCGACTGTGACACTTGTGCCAACGTCGCAATGATCGACACGGCAATGATCGGAACGCTAATGAACTTAAAGAGTCGTATGAAAATCGAACTCGTAAAATCGGCAATGGCTAATAAACCTTCCGTGCCCCAAAGCCCATTGGCAATGCCAGTGGCAATGGCAACGACATACGCAATCAACGTCCAACGTTGAGATGTTTGGTTCGTCATAGATTTGACCTTTCAACAAAGAAGGCAAGGCGCCTTTACTCACGTCTTGCCTTTGCTTTGATTCTAGACCTAGGGATTTTACCTATCAATAACTGATATAGGTCACAGAAAGACAACAACACAACTTTCACAACACTATCACAAAAGAATTTTTCCTCACAAACGCATCCAAATAACGAACAAACTATAATTTCCAAAACAGTCCATAACTTATGACTTTTATCCAACCATGGCAGACAACACTTACCGATACCTCAACACCTTGATCCAAGAGGGAAGTTTTTCCCGTGCCGCTCAAGCGCTTGAAATCTCGCAACCCTCTCTTTCGCAATTTATCCAACGCTTGGAAGCCGACATCGGTTCGACGTTGATCGATCGAAATGCGCGTCCGGTGCAACTGACGTATGCCGGTGAATGTTTCTTAGAAACGGAAAAAGAAATCGCACAACTTCGTGATCGTCGCCGTCAACAAATCGCTGACATCGGTGCCGGTATCAAAGGCAAGGTTCGCATCGGAGCTTCTCACTACCGCTCAACTTACTTTTTGACAGCTGTTTTGCCGGCCTTTCGTAAGCTTTACCCCAATATCGACATTTCGCTCGAAGAAGGCACGACAATGCAGTTGGAAGAATTCGTGCATTCGGGGAAAACCGATGTGTCGCTCGTATTACAACCGCTTGATAATCCCGAATTGACGAGCGTGACGCTGTATCGCGAAAAGTTGTTGATTGCGCTTGCAGCAGACCATCCGCTCATTGAAAAATTACCGGCTAGCAAGGAAGAATTTCCGCCCTTGCCCTTTGAATATTTGGACAGACTCCCCTTCATTCGCATCAAGAAGGGTCAGAAATTCCACAAACTTTTTGAAGCAATGTGTGAAAAGTGCAACGTGATGCCGCTCATGGTTTTGGATAGTGAGTCGCCGACCGCAGCGTTAGCCTTGGCAAGTGTAGGCCTTGGCGCCACGTTCGTGACGGAAACGTTGGCGCGTCGTTGTCACACGCCTGCCCCGGTGCGTTATTTCCGACTCTCGCCTGAAATGCCCGATCGCGTCGTTGTTGCCGCCTATAAAAAGGATCGCTATCTCTCGAAAGCTGCTCAAGCGTTGATCGAAGTGATGAAACACGTGGGGGAAAAAGAATTTTCTCGGGGTTAACAAACGCCCATAACGATCAAAGCCTACCGACATGAATCGGTAGGCTTTGTCGTTTCTAGGAATCAAGAAAAGTTAGTCGATGTATTCGCACTTCTTGATGATTTCGTCAACGATCGGTTGAGCCGTTGCACGGAACGTGGCCTTGTTCTTTTCAAAGAGGTTGCCACCGTGCGTGTCGACGGAAACGATCAACGGACCGAATTCCTTAACGCGCATCACCCACATGGATTCCGGCATACCGAGGTCTTGCCATTGAACGTCTTCAACTTCTTCAACGCAGTTAGCAGCCAACACTGCGCAACCGCCCGGGAAGACGCAGTGCAATGCCTTGTACTTCATGCAGCCTTCGACCGTGTTGGGACCCATACCGCCCTTACCAATGATCAACTTGACACCGGTTTGTTCGATGAATTCCTTTTCGTACTTTTCCATACGCATGGACGTCGTCGGGCCGATGGAAACGGTCTTGTAACCGCTACCCGAATCTTCACACGGCACCATGATCGGACCGGCGTGGAAAATGGCCTTACCGTTCAAATCAACCGGCAATTGACGACCTTGAGCGACCAAACGCGTATGAGCGCAGTCACGAGCCGTGATCAAGTAACCGTTCAAATAAATGACATCGCCAATCTTGATATCTTCGAGGTCTTCAGCCTTGATCGGCGTGGTTAAAATCTTCTTACTCACAGCTCCAC
>JAFNZB010000027.1 GCA_017383055.1 Burkholderiaceae bacterium
ACGGCCTTTACTGCCTCTCGTACGCCCGTGGAAGTGGTGACCGACGCTTATCGTGAACAAGCCATGATGCTCAATCGCTTGGCCCAACGCCGTGGCGAATTCTTAGCCAACGCCACTGTCGCACCGATCGCCCCGGGACGACACTTTCGCGTGCGTGACTTTCGAGCCTGGTTGGCCGTGACGGTTCCCGTCACAAACCTCAATGAACTCACGCTGGAGCGCATGCGTCAATTGCGAGAAAAACACATCGCGACCTTAAAGACCTTTTTGCTTTACGGCTACACGTGGCGCGCAGAGGAATTGAAAGCCACAGTCTCGATGCTCACGAACCCCACGAAAGCTTTCTATCAGCCCGTCAAACGCACGAGCGTCGATCCCAACGCCGTGATCGCGAGCCAACTCGTGCACGCCGACACGCACGTGGCGATCGAAGAAGACGGGCTCGTATTCAAAAGCACGGGCCAAAAAAACACACCGACCGTTCGTGTGGTGGGCGTATCCGTGCACGGGTATCCCTCCGAATACGCCTTGGCTTTGACGGCTCACTGGTTGGGTGGTGAGCGTGAAGCCATCCCCTGCCCCTTTTTGATGACGACAGCCGTCGGGATCCCTGACTTCGAGAAAACGAAGTCGCGAGCCAACTTGATGGCGGCTCGCTCCAAGCAGATCGCAGCAAGCGAGATCGCCCACTATCTTCCGTCGTTGAAAAAACGCGCCGACGACTACGAGATCGTGACCGAAGAATATGCCGCAGGCGGTGCCTTGTGCCAAGTGACGCACCAAATGCTCCTTTTTGCCCCCGATGACTTGGTCACTGAATGCGTGAACGCTGCGGTTTCCGTTTTAAAGGCGGCTCATTTGGAACCCGTCGTTGACACGCGCATGCATTTGCAAAGTTATTTGTTATCGCTTCCGATGACGATGGGCCCTCTGATGCAACGGGACTTAAAGACTGCCTTGCGTTCGAGCACCAAAACGCTCACTAACGTCACGCACATGGTGCCGGTTTTAGCCGAATTCAAAGGCATGGGGACTAGAGAGCGAGAAGAGGCGATCACGCCCTTGGTCTTGATGACAGGGCGCTTAGGCCAATTGACATCTTTTGATCTCTTTGCCACGAACGGCAACTTCAACGCGATCGTCGTCGGCACCTCGGGTTCGGGGAAATCCGCGCTCACTAATGACCTTATCACCGGAAATCTGGGCACGGGCGGCAAAACCTACGTGATCGACGTGGGTGGGTCTTATCGAAAACTCTGTTCTTTGCTCTCAGGGCAATGGATCGAATTCACCGAAAACCTTGACTTGGTCATCAATCCTTTTGATTTGGTCGAAGACATCAAAGAAGACATGGGGTTCATCTTGCCGATTTTAGTGCAGATGGCCTCACCCAACGAAGGGCTCTCCGACTATTTAAAGAGTGTCCTTCAAGCGCACGTGATCCATGTGATCGAGCGCGCCCGAGCCGAAAAACGCTTGCCCACCTTAACCGACTTGGTGGCAAGCCTTCGCTCGGGCGCCCCCGATCCGACGATGGCGATCGACGTGCCCGACGCTCGATTGTTGGACCTCGCGGTCCAATTGGAGCCTTATGCCAAAGACGGTACCTACGGGCGTTATTTCCATGGTGCGAGCACGATCGACTTCTTTAAGAACTTCATCGTGTTGGAGTTGGAGGGACTCAAAAGCCGTAAAGACCTGCAAAGCGTGATTCTTTTGTGCCTCATTTTCCGAATCACGAAGGATCTCTCCGGCGGCGACCTTCAGACTCGCAAGATGGTCGTGATCGATGAAGCGTGGGACCTTTTGAGCCACCGCTATGCCGCGGGTTTTATCGAAAACGGTTATCGCCGTGCCCGTAAACAAAATGCATCCTTTATCACGATCACGCAATCCTTTGCCGACTACTACCAAAACGAAACGGCTCGAGCCGCCTTGGAAAACGCCGATATTCGGATCGCACTGCGCCAAAAAAGCGAATCGATCTCTTTTTTAGAAAAAGAAAAGAAGTTGGCGATGACGCCGTGGGAGATCCGGCAGCTCAAAAGCCTGCGCTTGCAGCCAGACGAGTACGCCGAGTGTTTAGTGACAACGCCCGAGACACCTGCTGCCGTCCTTCAAGTGCGGTTCGATGCGTTCTCACGGCTTGCGTATTCGAGTAACGCCAACGATGTGGCGTCGATTCGAAGCTTGATGGACAAGGGAGTGACGCTTGTGGATGCGCTGGAAACGTTGGTGAAAGAAAAGGAGGCCAAACGATGAAAGACGCCAAACCGATCGATAACCCCATTCCGGCCGGTGACTGTTGGTTTGAGGTCTACAACCCGTACGAGCACTTGGAAGCCGAGCCCCCGAAACCCTTGCCCGTAGCGCTTTCAGAAGAAGAGGCTCGAGCCTTGGCTAAGAAAAAGAAGGCCGAGCAGACGCGGCAAGCCCGGGCGGCCAAACGTGCCTCCCCCTATTTACAAAACAAATTTCAAACGAGCAAGGTGCTCCAGAAAAAACTAAAGGCGATTTTCGATGAATGACAAAACCTTATTGACGATCACCGCGGGACTTGCGGCCGCCGCCCTCATCATGGCGACCTATGCCACCGTGCAAGTCTCAACGAACACGCAAGAGCAACTGGCAGTCGTTGACGCCAAGGGCGTCTTGGAAGCCAAAAAACTCGTTCTCTTGGCCTCCCTTCGAGGTCGAGATCGAGACATGGCGCATTTGGAAAAGACGATCGAAGCCTCTCAAAAACTGCCCGCTACGCTAGACGCTGCCCTCACAACGCTCGCCCAACGTCACGGTGTCACCTTGATCGATAAGGCGGCGCTTGTGAAAGGGACAGCACTCCCCGATCTAACGGAAGAACTCTACCGAGAGATGCAGGTCTCCCAAGAAGAGGCGGCTGGCGCACGAATGGCGATTTCTCGCACGACGTTTGGCAAATAACCGGTTGAAAGGATTCGGAGGGAAGCCATGGATCGACGCACATGGGGTTTGACGGTCGCGATTTTAGGCACCACGGCATTGGCTGTAGGGGCGATGGCTGCGTTGGCCGAGCGTTACCAATTGGCCCTCAACGTCACGCCGAGTCTGCCGGGTCACGTCTATTTGATCGATCGAAAGGATAAGACACCCGTCAAAGGCGGTTTGATCGCGTTTTGTGTCCAAAATGCAGCACCGCTTCCCGACAACATCACCGTAGTCAAAATCGTCAAAGGGTTACCGGGTGACGAAATCACCGTGATCGATCGCTCCGTTTATGTGAACGGGCGCTTTTTGGCTTGGGCAAAACCGCGAGCCATGAGTGGTGAGCCGCTCGCAGC
>JAFNZB010000028.1 GCA_017383055.1 Burkholderiaceae bacterium
CTTGTCGCCGTCGATACCGATGGCTTCCAAGAGACCTTCGATCGATTGGTAACCCAAGGAATCAAAGCCCATCTTGCCGCAAATGTTCTTGAGCAAGGCTTGACCACGTTCGGTCGAAGCGTCGGCATATTCTTCCAAGTGGTTGTGACCTTCGTCACCTTCCAATTCTTGAACCACACGACGAGCCAACAAGTCCATGTCGGAGTTGCCACGAGAGAAGTTCAAGTACTTGCAGCTGTACATGATCGGCGGGCAAGCCGAACGCATATGCACTTCCTTGGCACCGGAGTCGTAGAGGAAATCGACCGTTTCACGCAATTGCGTACCGCGAACGATGGAGTCGTCCACGAAAAGCAACTTCTTGTTTTCGATCAATTCCGGAACCGGAATCTGCTTCATCTTAGCGACTTGGTTACGAACGCTTTGGTTGGTCGGCATAAAAGAGCGCGGCCAGGTCGGCGTGTACTTAATAAACGGACGGCCGTAGGCCTTACCCGTCTTATTGGCATAGCCGATCGCATGCGGAATACCGGAGTCGGGGACGCCGGCCACGATATCCACGTCGGGCAACGTACCGGCCTCGATTTCTTGTTGAGCCATGATTTCGCCGTTGCGATAACGCATGACTTCAACGTTCTTGCCTTCGTAGTTGGAGTTCGGATAACCGTAGTACGACCAAAGGAAAGCACAAACCTTCATTTGTTCGGGCTTGGCAGGCGACAACACATTGATGCCATCGGCCGTCACTTCAACGATTTCTTGCGGACCGAGTTCGTAGAAATCCTTGTAACCGAGCTTTTGATAAGCGAAGGATTCAAAGGAGATGCAGTAACCTTCGGGACCCTTACCGATCAAGACCGGCAAACGACCCATCTTATCGCGAGCAACGATGATGCCCTTTTGCGTCAAGATCATGATCGTTTCGGAACCTTCGATCAATTCTTGGGCATACAAAATACCTTCGGTGATCGAGTTCTTACGATTGATCAAAGCACCCGTCAATTCGGTCGAGTTGACCTTGCCGGAACTCATGGCCATGAATTGGCTATTGGTGTTGGCGAAGTACTTTTCGATCAATGCTTCGGCATTGTTGATGATGCCGACGGTCGTAATGGCGTAAAGGCCGTTGTTCGAGCGCAACAAGAGTGGTTGCGGATCGTCGTCACTGATACAACCGATCCCCACAGTGCCCTTCATGCGCGAAATGTCGTCTTCGAATTTCGTGCGGAAGGGCGTGTTGGTGATGTTATGGATTTGGCGTTGAAAACCCTTTTCGTTGTCGTAGATTGCCATACCGCCGCACTTGGTACCCAAGTGGGAGTGGTAATCGACGCCGAAAAAGACATCAAGCACAACGTCTCGTTTGGAGACTACCCCAAAAAAACCGCCCATTGATAACCTACCGAATCAATTAAGCAAAGAACAACTTGGAGAGCGTCATCGGATCGATGTATTCGCCGTCCTTGTAAACGCGCATGTTGCCGGAAGCCACTTCGTCGATGAGCATGACCTTGCCTTCAGCGTCATAGCCGTATTCGAACTTGATGTCATAAAGGACCAAGCCCTTTTCCTTCAAGTCGTCAGCGATGATTTGCGTGATCTTTTGGGTCATTTCCTTCATGGAGTCGTATTGTTCTTCGGTCATCACGCCGAGAGCAACGAGACCGTCCTTCGTGACCAACGGATCGCCCAATGCGTCGTTCTTGAACGTCGTTTCAACGTAAGCCGGGAGGTCAGCGCCCAATTCGATGTAAGCACCATAGCGGCGGTGGAAGCTACCGACAGCCTTGTGACGGCAGATCACTTCGAGGCCTTGACCGAAGGGCTTGGCCGGGAGCACTTCCATCGTCGTCTTGTCGAGGTCGGCGCTCACGTAGTGCGTCTTGATACCAGCAGCGTTGATCTTTTCGAAGTAGTAGATGGACATACGAAGGTTAACGTCACCCACGCCTTCGATCGTCAAACCGACGGAGTTTTCACCCGGATCGAACACGCCGTCCTTACCCGTGCAATCATCCTTGAATTCAAGGAGGTAGTTGCCGTTTTCCAAAGCGAAGACGTTCTTGGTCTTACCGGTATAAACGAGTTTCATGATAAGTTCCTTTACAAACAATATTTAAAAATAAAAATTTGATTCATCAAGCCAATTCAGCTTGCAACTTTGCTTCTTTCACAGCAATTTGTTCAGCCATTTCAACGCGAGCTTGATCCAACTTGGCGGCCAATTCATCGTCGGCAACGGCCAAGATTTGAGCAGCAAGCACGGCAGCGTTCTTTGCGCCGTTAATGGCGACCGTGGCCACGGGGATGCCGGAGGGCATTTGCACCGTTGCCAACAAAGCGTCAAGACCATCCATGGCACCGCCCTTCATGGGGATGCCGATCACGGGCAAGGTGGAGTTACCAGCAAATGCACCAGCCAAGTGTGCGGCCATACCGGCGGCACAAATCAAAACACCAAAACCGTTGGCGCGTGCATTTTGGGCGAACTCGGCGGCAGCCACCGGCGTGCGGTGTGCGCTCAAGATGTGTGCTTCAAAAGGAATGCCGAAAGCTTCCAATTGTGCACAAGCACCCTTGACGACGGGCCAGTCACTGTCGCTACCCATGATGATGGCAACTTTTTTCATTTTAATTTTTCCTCAAAAATAACAATATTTAAAAATTTAAAATCTCTAACGACTACTGAGTAGTTTTCATTGACGAGTTTTAGCTGAGGTCAATGTGTTAACCATCAGCATGGCGATCGTCATGGGACCGACACCACCGGGGACCGGAGTAATCCAACCAGCTACTTCCTTGACAGCCTCCGTATCCACGTCACCGCACAACTTCCCGTTTTCATCTCGATTCATGCCGACGTCAATCACGACGGCACCGGGTTTGACCATGTCGGCGGTCACAAACTTGGCTCGGCCGATGGCGGCCACCAAGATGTCGGCTTGGCGCGTAAAGTCGGCCAAGTTTTTTGTTTGGCTATGAGTGATCGTCACCGTGGCATTTTCTTGCAACAAAAGCATAGCCATGGGTTTACCGACGATGTTGGAGCGGCCGAGGATCACGGCGTGTTGACCGGCGATCGTCATGTCGGTCGCCTTGAGTAATTCGATGATGCCGGCGGGCGTACAGGGTTTAAAGCCTTCGCCCGTCGTAAATAATTTGCCTGTGTTAAAAATATGAAAGCCATCGACGTCTTTGTTGGGGTCAATGGCTTCAAGTACAGCTTTGGCATTGATGTGAGCGGGCAGGGGCAATTGCACCAAAATGCCGTCGATGGTCGAACTGGCGTTGAGGTCGCGAATCGTCTCAAGAAGGCGTTCTTCGGTCGATTCGGTGGGCATCGTGCATTCGATCGAGGTGATGCCCACTTCTTCACAGGCTTTGATTTTATTGCGCACGTAGACCTTGCTGGCGGGATTTTCTCCTACCATCACGACGGCCAAAGCCGGTTTACGCGCGAGCGTTTCGATTTCTTTTTTAACGCCCAAGCGGATGGCTTTCGCGATCTCGCGGCCATCAATCCATTGTGCTGCCATAAGAATCCTTTCGGGTTTAGTGCGATTGGGCGCCCAAGACCACACGCATCAAATCGGCCACCGTACCGGAATTCGTTTTATCCATGATGGAGGCGCGGTGCGCTTCAACGGTCTTGATGGAGATGCCCAAGTCGTCGGCGATTTGCTTATTCAAGCGACCGGCAACGATTCGTTCGAGCACTTGTTGTTCTCGCGGCGTCAACTTCGAGAGCAACGCTTCGTTCAACGATTGACGTTCGGATTGAACGCGTTGTTCACGAGCTTCTGCTAACAATTTTTCGATGATCGGCAAAAGCGTTTGCGGATTCACGGGCTTTTGCAAGAAGTCGGCGGCACCCTTCTTCAAAACGGACACAGCCATCGGCACGTCACCGTGACCGGTCAAGAAGACGATGGGGATCGTGGCCTTACGAGCCAACAAGTGTTCTTGCACTTCCGTGCCGGGCATGCCGGGCATACGTTGGTCGATCAACAGCACTGCGATCGAATTCGGATCGTATTTAGCCAAGAACGATTCACCGCTGTCATAAGCTTCCACGCGGTAATCTTGGGATTCCAAAAGGCGGCGCATCGAATCGCGCACGTCAAGGTCGTCGTCAACGACGTAAACCGTACCCAAAGGTTCTTTGCGAATGTTGTCAAAATTAAAAGAAGTAAACGACATGATCCAAACTCAAAAAGCAAGAGCCAACAAACTGTAATTCTAACAAAAACAATGAAATTCCCACCACGGTGAAAAAGGAATTTTCTTAGCGATTCGTCAATGTTTTTGTTCGTTTTTGGTCGGCAACGTCAAGGTGAAAATCGTTCCCTTGTGAAGGTTATCCGAAATCGTCAAGCGACCATGGTGCAATTCGACGATGGTGCGGCAGATATTTAAGCCCATCCCCATACCGCTCGACTTCGTTGTAAAGAACGGGTCAAAGAGTCGTTCCTTGTCCTCATCGGCAATGCCCGAGCCGTTATCGGCCACTTCAAACACCACGTTTTGATGGGCATCACGATAGATCGTCATTGTGACGGTTGGGGTCTGGCCGGGCATGATGCTCGCCTCGATCCCGTTTTTGACCAAATTCAAGAGCACTTGTTCAATCATGATCGCATCACACCAAACGTCTTTGACGTCGGGTGCAATGAAGTGTTCGATCTTGGCGCTGTGGCGACGTGCTTGCAAACGAGCCAATTCCATCACTTCATCGATCAAGTGGGTGACACTGTTGAGTTCCATATTGGGGTCGCTTCGTTTGGTAAAAGAGCGAATGCGACGGATGATACCGGCAGCTCGTTCAGCCTGAGCGTCGATGCGTTCGACCGAATGGAACATTTCGTGCTCGGTGGGAACGCCCACCTTCTTCATCAAGCTCTTGACGATAAAGGCGTAATTGGAAATGGCTGCAAGTGGTTGATTCAATTCATGAGCCAAGGAACTTGCCATTTCACCCATGGTGACCAAGCGCGAGTTTTGTTCGCTTCGGGCTTGTTGTTCGGCCAGCAACATATCGTTATGAC
>JAFNZB010000029.1 GCA_017383055.1 Burkholderiaceae bacterium
AAAGCGGAATATTTGCATATCTCGGACTTGTTCTCCGATCAAATTGATCTCCTGCGTGCCTCGGCATCATTGCCGTATTTCTCCCGTATCGTGGAGTATGGTGGGATGAAGCTTTTGGACGGCGGTTGTATCGATCCGATTCCGATTCGAGCATTCGAGTCGATGGGGTATACGAAGAATATTTTGGTGTTGACGCAACCGCGTGAGCATCGTAAGAAAGACCGCGATTCGATTTTGGCGCGATGGCTTTATCGTCGCTATCCGAAATTCTGTGAAGCTTTTGAAAATTGCCCGCCGACCTACGAAGAAACGTTGAAGTACATCGACGAGCAGGAGCAAAAGGGGAATCTGTTTGTCATTCGTCCCGAGTCGCGTATCGATATCTCTCGCTTGACGCGTGATCCGAAAAAGATCGCTTACGGCTATGAATTGGGTCGTCAGGATGCTCTCAAACGAGTGGATGCCTTAAAAGCTTGGTTAGAAAGCCTCTAAATGCAAAAAGAGCACTTCAGGATTTCCGAAGTGCTCTTTTCGTTAGATGGGCTGCTTTAGCGCTTGGAGACGCGTTTGACGCACCAGTCGCCCACGCTTTGGATGACCTGAACGAACACCACCAAAATCAACACCACCGTCCACATGACTTCCGGCATGTAACGATTGTGACCGTAGCGGATTCCGATGTCACCCAAGCCACCACCACCGATGGCGCCTGCCATGGCAGAGTAGCCCACGAGCGTGACGATCGCGATCGTGACGCTAGCGACGATGCCGGGCATGGCTTCAGGCAACAACACCTTCGTGATGATTTGATAGTCCGTAGCCCCCATCGATTGAGCGGCTTCGATCAAGCCCTTGTCGACTTCACGCAAGCTCGTTTCGACCAAGCGAGCGATAAAGGGGGCAACACCGATCACCAACGGCACGAGCGTTGCGGTCGTACCGATCGTCGTGCCCACGATCAAACGCGTGAGCGGATAGATTGCCACCAACAAAATGATGAACGGGGTGGAACGCACGGCATTCACAATCACGCCCACGATGGCGTTCGTCGTCAATTTCGGCATCAAGCCGCCTTTGTCCGTGATGTGAAGTAACACACCTAAAGGAATGCCGATCACGCTACCTAAGAAGCCGCTCCCTAAAACCATGATGAGCGTTTCCCAGAAACCTTGGCCCAATAAACTGATCATATCCGAGGTCATACGAGGATCTCCTCAAGGTCAACGTGGTTTTCAGACAAGAAGTCGGACGCTTCACCGAATGCGGCATGAGACGGGCACTCGGCCAAAATCACCAACATACCGAAACTTGTGCCCTTTAATTCTTCAACTTGACCTTGCAAGATATTGAAGTCAACGTCATAGCGTCGCGTCATTTCAGACAAGACCGGCATCGTCACTTCACTACCGACAAAGGTCAGACGAAGGAGTTTTGCGACACGGCCTCGTTGTTTGGAAGCCAAAATACGTTCACGGACACTCTCGATGATGCGTTCAGGCATGTCGTGGACAACGACGTCAGCCAACATCGAGCGCGTCGTCGGGTGCTTCGGATGGCGGAAGACATCCAAGACCGTTCCGCTTTCAACGACTTTACCGTTATCCATCACGACCACGCGGTCGCAAATTTGCTTGACGACTTCCATTTCGTGCGTGATCAAAACGATCGTCACGCCCAATTCTTGATTGATCTTTTGCAAAAGTGCGAGCGTTGCACGCGTGGTTTCCGGGTCCAAGGCGCTCGTGGCTTCGTCAGAGAGCAAAACCGTCGGGTCATTAGCTAAGGCGCGAGCAATGCCCACGCGTTGCTTCTGGCCGCCCGAGAGTTGTTTGGGGTACTTGTTGCGATGGGCGCTCAAGTCCACCAAATCGATCAAGCGATCGACTTTCTCCGTGATCGTTTGTTTATCAACGCCCAAAAGTTCCAAAGGCAAAGCGATGTTTTCGAAAACGGTGCGAGAACTCAACAAATTGAAATGTTGAAAGATCATGCCGATCTTGGTGCGCATGCGTCGCAAGTCGGCGGCCGAAAGATCATTCAAGCATTGACCGTCGACCGTCATGGTGCCCGCCGTGGGCTTGGATAAGAAATTGATGGCGCGTACAAGCGTCGATTTGCCGGCGCCCGAACGGCCGATGATGCCGAAAATTTCACCGGCATTGATGTGAATCGATACATCGTTGACAGCATGGATGTCTCGACCGTCCGGCGTTTTAAATGTCTGATAAAGGTGATCGATTTTGATCATGGATAGGCCCAAATCTCAAAAAACACGTAGAAACCCCTAAACCTTAGCATAAAAAAACGGGGAGTTCGATGGAGTTAGGCGACGAAAGTAGGCAAAAGTGAGGTGTTTTGCGCAGATACAAAAAAACTCGTTACTGAGAACCAGTTAAC